>CBDVCG010000059.1:0-8570 GCA_965372425.1 uncultured Anaerolineales bacterium | reverse complement strand
GACGTTCAAAAAAAGAGGCCATCCGTGATGTTCGCAGGCGCTATCGAGTCTCCACAAAAACTGCAGAGGTGGACTTTGAGGACCTGCAGGATAAGATCGAAAGAATTTCACGACCCAATAACGCATGCCCGATTCACGACCTTAATTTCGAGGTGCTCCCCCCACTCTCACGCATCCCGACCGCCCCTTATCGGATGGACCTCGCACTCACTTACCGCTGCAACGCGAACTGCTCACATTGCTACAACGCTCGACCCAGATCGTTCCCGGAACTCGATCATCAATCCTGGATCCGCGTGCTCGACATCCTCCGAGAGATTGGTGTCCCCCATATTTGCTTCACGGGTGGGGAAGCCACGCTGCGAAAAGATCTCCCTGATCTTATCCGCCATGCCGATTCGCTGGGACAAATCACCGGGCTGCTCTCAAATGGACGTCGGCTTTCAAATCGGGACTATGTGGATCGACTGGTCCAAGCTGGCCTCGAGCATGTGCAGATCACGCTTGAGTCTCACGACGAAGCCATTCATGATCACATGGTCGCGGCAAAAGGTGCGTGGCGGGAGACAGTTGAAGGTATCAAGAATTGCCTGGAGGCTGATTTGTTTGTGATGACGAACACCACCCTCCTTTTAGATAATGCATCGAGCATAGGTGAGACCATCGACTTTCTGTCAGAACTTGGCGTGCCCACAGTGGGTTGCAATGCATTAATTTACGCCGGGCGGGGTTCATCCGTTGGATCCGGTCTTTCTGAAGATGCCCTGCACCCTCTGTTGAACATCGTTCGGGAGAAGACGTCGGCATACCAGCAGCGTCTCATCTGGTACACGCCTACCCAGTACTGTCACTTCGATCCGACACAGATGGAGTTGGGTGTTAAGACGTGTACGGCGGCCATGTATAACATGTGCGTTGAACCAGATGGAAGCGTCATCCCATGCCAGTCCTACTACGAAAGTTTAGGGAACATTCTCGAAGAGCCTTGGGATGCGATCTGGAACCATGATCTCTCCGTGTGGCTTCGGGAACGTAAGTATGTACCCGACTCCTGCAACGATTGTGAAGCATTGACAGAATGCGGTGGGGGATGTCCACTCACGCTGAAGAACCAGCTAGACCAACAACCAATCACCATTGAACTGCTTCCGCAAATTGCCTGAGCTAACGAAGGATGGAATCATGATTACATCTCTTACACGAAGATTCATCCCGGAAGAGCGTCCAGAGCTGCTTGAACCGGGCATGTACTCCTGGATGTCGCCCGAGGAATTCACGCCGCATTACCGGCTTCACCTGCGTATCGAAAGGGACGGGACAGGTGTGCTGATCGTTAATGCATCGACCGTCCTGCACCTCAATCAGACTGCAACGGAGTATGCCAAACTCGTCGTCGAAGATACCGACGTTGAAACCGCTGGAAAAACTATATCGAGCAGATATCGGATTAAGCAAAAGCAGGCGGAGGAAGATTATCGGGCGCTCCGTGATCATGTGAACACGCTCGCCACAAACCCCGATCTAGACCCTGTGCTCTATCTGGACATGGATCGCACAGAACCATTCAGCGACCAACCATCTGCGCCCTACCGTCTCGATTGCGCGCTAACCTATATGATCGATCAAGACGGTACTATGGATCCTCTGGCAGGGAAACGCGTCGACCGCGAACTCACAACAACGGAGTGGATCCAAATACTTGATACAGCCTGGGAAGCCGGAATCCCTCACGTGACTTTTACTGGAGGCGAACCCACGCTCCGGGATGATCTCATCGACCTCATCCAGCACGCGGAAAAAATCGGTCAGGTGGCTGGATTACTCACGGATGCAAGGCGTTTAAAAGAGAAGAAGTTTGTCGAAGCTCTTGAACAGACAGGTCTGGACCATTTCCTCATCGTCTACCACCCTGATCATCCGGAGGGACGTGAGGGGCTCATCCATGCTCTCGACTCTGATGTGTACACCGCAGTCCATCTGACCCTCACACCTGAATGGCATGAGGGCGTATTCGATGTCTTGGAGGATCTCGCTGAACTAGACGTTCCGGCCGTGTCATTGTCCGCGAGTGAGAGGAATCCGACTCTCGCCAAAGCGCTCTCTTCAGCAAGGGATCATGCTGCTGAGCTGGATCTCCGCCTCGTCTGGGATGTTCCAGCGCCCTATTCGGCTTCGAACCCAATCGCCCTTGTCATCGATGAACCCAAAGATGGCGCCGGTCGCGCATGGATGTACGTCGAGCCAGATGGGGACGTCCTACCCGCTCAAGGGATCAACCGTGTACTAGGAAACATGCTCACGTCACCCTGGGAAGAGATTGAGAATAACGCGCGAGCATGAAGAACCACGCAGCAAGCTGCGGGGTATCTTCTTAGGAAAAAGCCATAATGGGGGTTGCTAACACCATACCCCGCTTGTCATTCCTCTCGGCAACAGACGTCAGGGTATTCTGGCTTTTTCCCATTATCGAACCCAAATTTCTGCGAGGGTGATTCAACCTCCCTGTACCTCCCATCGACAGGAAGGCTTTTATTCAGCATGATGAAATCCGGAGATAGTTTCCTTGAGCGCGGTTGTGAATAGACTTGAGGATCTTCACCAACGGTACCAAATCCAAGCCGCCTGGACGAAGACAATCCGCCCTCGCCTGCTGGAGCGAGCACAGCTTTCGCCCAACGATCGTCTTCTGGAAGTCGGGGTGGGTACGGGAGCGATACTCTCGACTACGCTTTTAGAGTCCGAATGTCGTGGATATGGGTTGGATATCGATCTTCACGTGACACAATATGCCGCCGGGTTCATCCCGGATGCCGCGTTCACCACCGCCGATGGCACCGTGCTCCCTTTTGTATCCGAAGCTTTCGAGATTGTGTATTGCCATTTTCTGCTGCTGTGGATCGCTGAACCGGAATTTGTATTGCGAGAGATGACGCGTGTGACAAAACAAGGGGGAAGTGTGATCGTCTTCGCTGAGCCAGATTATGGCGGTCGAATTTTTTATCCCCAACACATGGATGAAATCGGGATGCTCCAGACGAACGCCCTTCAACAGCAGGGCGCTGATCCGTTCATTGGTCGGAGACTTCGTGCTCTTTTAAACCGCACAGCATTGGTGGATGTGGAGGTAGGGATCCTCGGCGGAGAATGGCATGACGTCATGGCAGAAGAACAATGGGAATCCGAATGGATGATGCTCGCATCGGATCTGGCGGGAGCGCTCTCCCAAGAGGGGATTATTAGAGCAAAGGAACTGGATCGTATTGCCTGGAAAGAGAAAAAGCGTCTCGTTTATGTCCCCACATTCTATGGTTGGGGGAAGAAGAAGTGAGCATACCTACTGCACAAAACTTACTCCGAAAGCGGAGTCAGATCGAAAAACTTCAGAACCGAATAAATTACCCGGAAAGGGGCTGTTACAAAAAGGGAGGAAAACGGAATCCATCAGCTTGCTGATGGGAAGGAGCAAGCTCCATGATTCCCGAAACGGTATTGGGTGACAATGGATGGATCTTTCACTGGGTCCGTGACCTCGAGAACACATAATCCTACCCTCACCCCAACCACTCTCCCTGAATAAGTAAAGGGGCTGCCCTTTTGGGACAGCCCCTCACTTATTTGCCATATCGACAGGTGTTAAAACAAGCCAGTAATCTTGCCTGTTTCCAGATCCAGGTCAATATTCATGAACGCGGCATGCGTGGCGAGACCGGGCATCGTGCTCATCTTTCCCAGAATCGGGTAGATGAATCCCGCACCTACGCTCGCACGCACCTCCCGGACTGGCACCGTGAAGCCGGTTGGCACGCCTTTCAGCAACGGGTCATGGCTCAAGCTGAGATGGGTCTTCGCCATGCACATCGGCAGATCCCCGAACCCCGCTTTCTCGTAGGTCGCAATCTGCTCTTCGGCTAACGGCTCATAGGTTACCCCATCCGCGCCATAGAACTCCCTGCAAATAAACTCGATCTTTTTCTTGATCGGCCAATCGAGCGGGTAGAGAAATTTGAAGTCGCTTGGCTGTTCGCAGGCATCGACGACTGCTTGGGCGAATTCCACAGCGCCCGCGCCGCCATCGGCCCAATGCGTGCTCTTGACAGCTGCAAAGGCGCCCTGTTCCTCGGAGTATTTACGCACCATCTCCATTTCGGCGTCGGTGTCATCCTTGAAGCCATTGACACACACGACGACTGGGATCCCGAAACGGATAGCGTTCTTGATATGGAAGCCGAGATTCGGCAGCCCGGCTTCCAGCAGCTCAAGGTTCTCTGACGTGTACGCTTCGTCCAGAGGGGCACCGGGGGATACTTTCGGTCCGCCGCCATGCATCTTCAGGGCGCGCACCGTCGCAACCAACACAACAGCATTTGGAATTAGACCTGAGTAGCGGCACTTGATATCAAAGAACTTCTCCATGCCGATATCCGCACCAAAACCGCTCTCGGTGACGACGTAGTCTGCAACTTTCAGCGCGATTTGATCGGCGATGATGGAGGAATTACCATGGGCGATGTTCGCGAAGGGTCCTGCGTGCACTAATGCCGGCTGACCCTCGATCGTCTGCATGAGGTTGGGCATGAGGGCGTCTTTCAACAAGACCGTCACTGCACCGGCGACGCCAAGATCTTCAAGCGTGACTGGATCGCCCTTCTTATTCAATCCGACGACGGCTCTTCCAACGCGCTCGCGTAAGTCGCGTAAGCTCTTAGCGAGGGCAAGTATCGCCATCAGTTCCGAGGCAACCGAGATATCATAACCCGTCGACCGTGCAAAAACCGGACTTGGGGAGCCATCCTTTAGCTTGTCATCATTAAAACCTACTTTAATTTCGCGCAAGGATCGATCGCAAACATCAACGACACGATTCCAGGTGATCGAATCAGGGTCGATATCGATGCGTGTCACACCTCGACGTTTAAGCGCATCATCCGACTGGCGGCTCTCATGATACATACGAGTATCAAGCGCTGCAGCGACCAGGTTATGCGAAACGGTGATCGCATGGATGTCGCCAGTGAGGTGTAGGTTGAAATCCTCCATGGGGATAATCTGGCTGTAACCCCCTCCCGCCGCTCCACCCTTGATGTTAAAGGTTGGTCCCATGCTCGGTTGGCGGATGCAGCACATCACATTCTTCCCCAGATGTGTGCCCATCGCCTGGGTAAGACCAAGAGTCGTTGTGGTCTTCCCTTCACCAAGCGGCGTCGGCGTGATGGCGGTAACGTCGATGTATTTTCCCTGGGGACGATCTGCCAACTTCTCAAGCACGTCGAGATGGACTTTAGCCTTATATTTGCCGTAGAGATCTAGGTCGTCCATCGTTAGATCGATTTTTTCTGCTATTTCCAGTATTGGTCGTAAATCTGCCTCCTGTGCGATGTCGATGTCCGAAGGGACGGGACGCTTCGGTTTTAGGACCATGTGATATTGCCTCCTTGTAGGGTTGAAGCGAGATGATGATCTGCTTGATTTTTCTTCTATATAAGTGTGCCTCGTGAATCATCTTTAGGCAAGCGACAATTTTCACAATCTTAATGGCAATTAATAACCTCCAAGTCTCAAAGCCACGCTGATGAAACCATTTGTACGACAAATTGTCGAGAAGGACCGGGATTCCATGCAGAGGCTCCCCTTCCAATACCACAGATCTGGGAGGCATCCTTTTTGAACGCCTTCTAGCTTTTCCCTATTCCCCCGATGACCGACCTCTGCAATTAATGGGTGTGTCCCTTTTATTGCGCGTATTTTACTGTTTGTCCAAATCATTATTACACTCTATACTGATGCATACTGATGCTGACGTTAATCCAGCACACAAGGGCTATCTGTCACTTCGTTATTTGTGATGAAAATCACATACTATATTGGAGTTAGGTAAAGTAATGTTAGTCTGGATATGCAAGACATCCCAGGTAGAAATACTTATGGAGAGCTGACATGAACACATGTCACTCAACCGATTCGCGGCGAACTCGCATCATCCGTGACTGTCACCTTACGCGCGGATTCATGCGAGGTTTTTCGTTTAGAGGATGGGGCGTGTGCTAATGGAAACAAAAATGATCGATACCTCCACAGAGTTCATCCATCAATTCGTCGAGTCCGTGCCGGAAGGCGAGCGCATTCGCTTGTGCCTTCAATGTGGGGCATGCAGCGGTGCGTGCCCGTTCGGATTCGTGATGGATTTTCCTCCGCATGGGATGATCGCCATGCTGCGGGCCGGGCTGCTCGACGACATGCTGAAGAGTGACACCGCGTGGATGTGCGTTTCTTGTTACGCCTGCACTCAGGTTTGCCCGGCCAAGATCCCCGTCACTGCCGGGTTGACCACACGGGTGAAAGAAGAGATGCTCCTCGCGGGTAACGTCCCTACAGAACTTCAGGACGCCCTCGAGAAAGCTCAGCGGTATTTCAACCCGCTCGGAGAATCACCCCGTAAACGAGCGGAATGGGCCAGCAAACTCGAGCCCGAGATCACGATCATGGCCAAGGCCAAACGACCCGTGGATGTACTTTGGTTCGTCGGCGATTACGCCTCATACCACCCCAGCGCCCGCTCAGCCACGCTCGCACTGTCTAATATCCTCAACGCTTTAAATATCGATTTCGGGATCCTTGGCCCAGAAGAGGTGAGCGACGGAGATTCGCTGCGTCTGGCTGGCGAGAGCGGTCTTTTCGAAATGATGGCTGAAAAGAACGCCCGTGCCTTCGAAAAGTACGAGTTTAATAAGATTTTCACCAGCGATCCCCACGCCTATAATGCACTGAAGAACGAATACCCAAGGCTGGATATCTCGTATCCCGTACAGCACTATACGCAGTTCTTCACCGAGCGCCTCGAACAAATCCAACCCTTGCTCAAGAATAACATCGATGCAGACGTAGTTTTCCACGATCCCTGCTATCTAGGTCGTGCCAACGATATCTACGAAGAGCCACGTCAGCTATTACAGAGCATCCCAGGGGTGGAACTCGTGGAAATGTCCCACAGCCGGGGGAATAGCCTATGCTGTGGAGGGGGTGGTGGAGGTATGTGGCTCGATGGTTTTCGCTGGGAAAAATCTGAAACCCGAATCTCCGAGTGGCGTGTGCGTGAAGCCGTTTCCGCCCTTGGCAGTCAAGAAAGCGCTAGTGAAAGAGACCGGGCACGCATACTGGCCATCGCTTGCCCCTACGAGGTACCCCGCTTTGAAGACGCCATCAAATCGATGCCCGACGCGGAAGGGCTGATCGTGAAGGACATAGCGGAACTACTAGCCGAGTCCATGAGAGTCTAGGAGAAACCCGATGAACATAGTAGTCCTGTTGAAACTTGTGCCTGACCTGGTCGAAGAAATCGAGATCGACTCGAGCGGCAAGACCGTGGATACGACGTTCATGCGCCTGATCATCAACGAACCGGATGATCACGCTCTGGAGCAAGCCATCCTATTAAAGGAACGCGAAGGGGGAGAAGTAACGGTCATCGGCCCAGGTGTTGAAGACATCGACGGCGTGCTCTTTACCGCTGCTGCTAAAGGCACCGACCGCCAAATCAAGCTCACCGGCGATTTCGATGTTGAGGTCAACAATCATGCCTTAGCCAGCGCGTTCGCTGCTGTCGTGCGGGAAGTACAACCCGACATGATCCTTACCGGGGTGCAAGCTCACAATGACCTGGATGGAGCGATGGGACCCTTAATCGCCGAGTACCTCGATATGCCCTACATCGGTTACGTATCAGGCGTGGTCATGGAGGGCGAAACATGCATCGTGCATAAGGAGTATCCCGGGGGCTTGATCGGCGAACTACAAGTCAACTTACCTGTAGTTCTGGGCATCCAGTCTGCCGAGTCTCCACCCCGCTATGTAGCGGTCAGCAAAGTGCGTCAAGCCATGAAAAAGGTTACGCTCGATGAACAGACCAGCTCGGATCTAGACCGCAGCGGCGGACCCGCCGTCTCTCGCATGTTCCAACCCGAAAGCGGTGAACGTGCTGAGATGATCGAGGGGGACATCGATAGCATTTCCGAGAAGCTCGTCGAGATATTACGCACGTCGGATGTACTCTGATGCTTGAGTACGACTGCTGAGGGAGGTCGTGATGAACGGTGACATCTATGTCCTCATCGAGCACCTGCAGGGCCAGGTAAGTGATATGTCCTACCTGATGCTGGCTGCAGGTCGTCCGCTGGCAGAAGCTTCGGGCGGGAGCTTAGTGGCGATGCTGCTCGGTCAGGATGTCCAGGGATTGGCGTCGGATCTAGGTGCAGATCGCGTCTTGTATATTGAACACCCGGCACTGGCTGAGTTCAACCCCGAGGCGCACCTAAGAGTCCTCGCCCATCTCATCCAACAAGGAAACCCAAGGGCAGTGCTCTTAGGAGAAACATCCATGGGCGCGGATGTGGCTGGCACCCTATCTGCCCGCCTGGATCTGCCAATTGTGAGTTTGTGCCGCAACGTATACGCGGAGGGCGGCACCATCAAATTCGTCAGTCAGATATATGGCGGGAAGGTGCTCGCCGAAGGTGACCTGCCGGAACCGACAGCTTTGATATCCATGGTCCCTGGAGACTTCAAGGTCGAGGCCG
>CBDVCG010000058.1:0-8651 GCA_965372425.1 uncultured Anaerolineales bacterium | reverse complement strand
GCGCGGTAGAACACCTAGGAAGTGATTTCCCCAGATTGGTGGCACTCAGCCACCCAGATTTACGACCTGTGTCTACGGCTCAAGAGATCCGACGCTACTCACAGGAGGAAATCGACCTCATCGATCTGGAAGGCAATGCTTTTTGCACCTTGCCGGTGGCTAATGTTATAGGAAGGTCGACACCGAATCTGCGCTTAATCGCTCAAGTCCACCAAGGAGATCAACTTCAGGATCTCGTGGGCGCCCCCGTAGGTACCGCCGCAGACGCATTCGTCATCACCTTTGATGGACTTCTGCGCCGGACGTCGTTCGCCGATAATATGAAAACTATTCTGTTAAAGTTGGAGACAGCGTACGGCCGACCCATTGATTCTGAGTTTGCCGTGGTTGTAGAGGAATGGCAGAAGGGACAACCAACTCCGGTAATCATCATTCTCCAATGCCGACCTCAGAGCCACCTCGAATTTGAGCAAGTTGAGATTCCAGCGGATATTCCTTCAGAAGACCGTGTATTCGTCGTCAAGAACATGGTTCCCGATGGAATTATCTCGGATATCCGCTATGTTGTGTATATCCAAGCCCGTTCATACGCCAAATTACCCTCTTCGTCCGCAAGAAGGGAGGTCGCCCGTTTAATTGGACGAATCAATATTCGCCTTAAAGATAGCACTTTTATTTTGATTGGCCCCGGGCGATGGGGGAGCAACAATCCAGATCTCGGAGTCCCCGTGACTTACTCGGACATCTATAACTCAAGAGCATTGATCGAGATAGCTGAGGACGTCAAAGCCGCTGAGCCCTCATATGGAACTCACTTCTTCCAGGATCTTGTCGAAGCCAATATTTATCCATTGGCGCTTGCCTTTGATGATGTGGGCGTAGAATTTAATCACGGGTTCTTTGATGGGAGCGTGAATAAGCTTGATGCGCTCATGCCTGAAGAATCCCGGTGGTCAGAAACGGTTAGAGTAATTGATGTGTCTACAGAAACTTCAGGAGGGCTTCTTCAACTGGTCATGGATGGTGAGGGGGGCGAAGCCGTCGCTTATATCGAACACGTACAAGAGAGCTGAGATGACAGCCTCATTTGAAGAGTTTCCACCACGAACTTGACTTGTCTCCAGAATTCCAGCCATGTTCCCCGACAAGAGGCACAAAGGCCACGGGCACAAGTTGCTCGCGCACCAACTTTCCCCCTATCCTTCGCCATCGTTCAAGTACTTGTCCATAACGGCTGCCGACGGGAACGACGAGACGACCGTCCACAGCGAGCTGTTCTTTCAGCGGTTCTGGAATTTCTGGCGCCGCTGCGGTGACGATGATGGCCTCATAGGGCGCGTAATCAGGCAGCCCTCTCGAACCATCCCCCTCCTCAACGTACACATTCTCTATACCAAGTTCCGATAAAATATTTTGTGCCTTGCTCGCCAGCGCGGGAATGAATTCTACTGAATATACCTTCTTAACAATATGCGCTAGAATAGCTGCCTGGTATCCGGAACCTGTGCCTATCTCAAGGACCGTCTCATCCCCGGATAACTCCAATAACTGCGTCATGAGAGCAACGATGTAGGGCTGAGAAATTGTCTGGCCATCTCCAATTGCGAGGGGCGCATCGATATATGCAAGACGTCTTTCTTCGGGGGGCACAAACAGATGCCGCGGTGTCTTCAGCATGGCGTCGAGAACTCGTTCATCGGAGATATCTCTTGGAGCGATTTGTTCTCTTACCATGCGCTCTCGCGCGGCTGTGTAATCTGTTTTATCACTCATCTCGCCTCTCCTAGATTATACGGCGAGCTTTCCAAGACACAAAAATCTCACCCGAATTTAACATCGAGTGAGCTTGATGCTTCATGGAGCATTTTACCATCAAGCGAAACGTTCTTCCTTCCAAACATCTGCTTCATTGTGATATCCTGCTTGCTCCCAAAAGCCCTTCTTGTCTTCGGGTAAAAACTCCAACCCGCGAAGCCACTTTCCACCCTTCCATAAATAAACGTCTTTTAACTCTCCTCGACCCGGAATTGCGCCAACCACACCACGCAGTGGAAAACCGTGATCGGGTGTTATCGGTTCTCCCGCGTGGTGTGTTGCTAAGAGAAAGTTATCTGCGAGCGCTATCGTGATTGGAAGATTTGAAGTGAAGCCGTATTCGCAATGCTGGACCACATACTGAGCCGATGGCTTTAAATTAATCCAGCCCTCGTCAATAAGCGTGTGCAGGGATACGCCTTCCCATTCGGCGTCAAACTTGCTCCACCGAGTGACACAATGGATATCCATTATTAGCTTTGTTTTTGGCAACTTCTGGAACTCTTCCCAGGTCCAGGTGCCCTCGCTCTCGACCTCTCCCCAGATGCGGAAATCCCATTCGGTTAGATCAAAAGTGGGGACCGGACCATAATGCAATACTGGAAACTTTAACGTTAATGACTGCCCTGGAGGCAAACGACCCTCCTCGCTCATCTGGAATTCTGCTTTGCGCCGATCACCAGATCCTGATGCCATGTGGGCATCCTCCTAAATCGAGGAAATTATATCAACACTAGATTACAAATAAATATCTCTAAGAGATAAAAAGATGGCCGATCAAGTTAATCGGGGACGATTGTGAACTTCAACCTGCTTTCGATTCGCTTGCGGGTATAAAGACCAACTCTATATCCTTGGTTCCGGTCTGCCTAAGAGCTATTTAAAGGGTCGGATGATTAGCCCAATTATTCTGCTTCGAATCTAATTATTCCCATCCCGAGTTCGATGTATAAATCGGCAGCATCCTCTCCTTGGTCGTAATCCAAGGATTCATAATAGTCGCCTGCGCGCGTGTATCCCGCGGGTGAATCAACATAACCTAGCCCAACACTCGCCCGATAACGAACATCCAGCCCCTCTGGGATGATGACAAGCAAGTCCCCCATTCCTCCTTTGATGTCTCCTCTAAACTGGCCGCTTCTTGGCAATCGAATAACAGTCTGGCCCAACCCCATGCTGGTTGTGAAGGACTCAATCTCCTGATTGGTAAGGTCCAATTCGGTCTTTCCCAAACCTATATCGGTATTGAGATCTATTACCAGGGTCGGATGGAGGGTAAAATCCCAGGATGGCTGTGTGCTCCATCTCCCAAGGGCGGGCATGATAATAGCTCCTTCTGACTGAAGGGACACGCTTGCGGGATCCGTTTGCAGTTGAACAGTCTGCGTAACATGCTCTCCAGAAAATGGGCGTACATATCCGGATACGAGATCTTCTCCTGGCTCTCGCCCCGCGCTGACGCGTAGATAACCTGCTGCCGGTTTAAGTTGCACCATCGCTTTGCTCACGCCTGCGCTTGGTATCCGTATTTGCTCCCCGTCTTGCACCGGACTATGGGCACCGGTTTCAAGCACATACACGCCTCCTACAAACACCGCAAGGACGATGATAAGGACAAACAGAGTTCCCCAAACAGATCGTCGACCGATTATCAAATCCAGACCGACTGCTATGAGGAGCAACGGCCAAAGCGAGATGATGACGTCCCACATCGTGGTCGTGATGATCCCAAGATAACCAAGTAAGAAGATAATCCCCAATCCTATTAGGATCAGGGGTCCGACGATGCCGCTTTTTCGATAGCGCTTCATTCTCTCATGCTCCACTTTCTCGTTGAATCTACTTCTGGGTTTATCCCCGCGAAGTTGACCCAAGCGCAATTCGCAGCAACCCGATTATTCCAGCAGCGATCAACATCAGTGATAGGACAACCCCCGATAACAATCCGCCGCCAAAAATCGTGCCGAATATCGCGAATAATACCAGGCTTAGAACCACAAGCCAGCTTCCACTATGGAAGGCGCTGCGCCCTTCGCTATTAAGCAGTCCAGCCACAATGAAACCGATCCCGACAAATCCTGGAATAAGGGTCCACGCATATGCCCAAGTTTGACCCGTCCCTGTGACGCTCTGCCAGTACAGCAATATGCCGATGCCTCCCACAATACATGCAGGTACAGCGAGCGAAGGTACATGCATCGCAATCCCCAGTATCAACAGACCTATCCCTGCGACGATCATCAGAACCGGCCAGATCTGTTCTGAGTTTAACCAGTCAAAGTATGCAGGCCATATCTGTGAAGCAAGGATTAATCCCCCGATGACGATGAGGATAATGCCCACTACCAAGCTCTGTCTGCGTCCGATCATCTAAAACCCCTTCGAAAACAACGCCGCGATTTCTCGCATCAATGCCCATCCCCAATATACCTTCTATTACCACCCGGATTGGATTCTGCTGTGCCCTTGTAAGTGGTGGAGACTGTGCTAATATTATAATTAGATACTCTTCTAACTATTTAGAGGTTCCTGCAATTGACTGATAATGCGCTCCGCTTCTTTAAAGCCCTTGCAAATGACAACCGCCTGAAGATACTCGGGCTTCTCGCTCAGCAGGAATATACCGGAGAAGAGTTAGCGACCATTCTGTCCATCCAACCCGCAACGGTGTCCCACCACCTTGCGCGCCTTGCTGAAATCGGTTTGGTGAGTGCGCGCGCCGAGGGTTATTATAGTGTATACGCACTAAGCGCCAAGCGTTTGCGAACACTATCGGATGAGCACCTTTCAACAGATGCCTTTATCCGCCTGACCAACGATCTTGACCTGCAAGCCTACGAGAACCAGGTTCTTCATGAGTACATCCAGCCGAACAACCAACTCCAGAAAATACCCAATCAAATTAACCACCGCAAGATTATCTTAGCTCACATCGTCCGCGGCTTTAAACCCGGAGTGCGCTACTCAGAAGGACAAGTTGATCGTATTTTAAGAAAGATTTACGAAGATCCAACATCGTTGCGCGCCGAGCTGCTGGACCAGAAGTTTCTCACGCGTGACGGAGATGGATACTGGCGAGGGAAGCTACAGAGGAGTTCTGGCGCAGGATACGGGATCTGGGACTGATGATGTATGAATGAATTGTTCGCGTGGTTCAATCCCCTTTAAAATCATAAATCCCATCACGCAAGGGCCAAACCCGACTACAATTACCGCACTTCAATCCCCCCGTACTTGATTCTAGATCTACGGAACTACAGGATGGGCAGCGCCAAATTAGATCACCCTTAACCGATTCGGGTTCACCCTCTACCCGGGATTGCACAAAAACACTTGGCGACAATTGCCACCAATTTCCCGTCCATTGCAGCACCGAATCCAACCCTACCAAAATTCGCAACGGAACAGTTCGCTTGAGAAAACCTGCACGGAAGTGTGAAACCGTCAGCTTTCGTCGGATGCAGAATCCGGTCTCCGACAACCATTTATCTATCACCTCTGGATGAAAATCATAGTTCAGCTCAGCAAATTCAATCGTATCACGATGAAAAGGGTTCCATTCTTGTTGTCTGGTTGCCCATCGTAATATGGCCTTGAAATTCTGTTTGTTCGCATATTCAAGCACGAACATCGCACCCTGCGCGAGGGAATAGTGGATATTTCTAAGTGCATCTCTAGGCTCGGCAAGGTGGTGGATTGTACGGATCATCGTTGCCGCATCAAAAACGGCCGAATCAAACGGCAGCCTGTAGATATCTGCGGCCACATAGATGTAGCGCTCACTCTCTCCGAGACGAGCCTGCGCTTGTTCAAGCTGAGTTCGAGAATAATCCAGGAGGACGATTTGGTCGAAGCCCGTATAACGCATCGTGTTCCGCCCAGCTCCAGCGCCCACCTCTAACAGCCGGGATCCTCTTTTCGGCATGAGCCGCTTGATGGCCACGGCCTCGACCTGGTCCTCGTATTCACGTCCTCCAGCATCCCAAAAGTCCCTTTGATAGGTCGATCCTTCGTAATCACAAACCGGCACTTCTCGCTTATTCATTTGCGGTTCCAGTCGATCTGGATGATGCGCCACACCCGGGAAGAATTATCGCTCTCCAAATCACCATCAGTCCGAGCCAACAGTGCATAGCCCGAACCATTCGTGAAGAATAGTTCAAGATTCATAGCGCGTATCTTCAATCTGCTTTCGCAGTCTTTCGACTTCATCCTCGACGGGTTGTTGTACATCGCCGCGAAGTCCCCGATAATGTTCTTCTGCTTGTCCCAGCTCAATGGCTGTTGCCCGGCGGACTATGGCCCATTTTCCACAATGTGGGCAACGCTCCAGTTTTCCCGCGATTAGATTGGGCGAGATAAAGTGTCGTGAGTAAGGTAGTGCACACCGGGGACACACAGACCCACCTGCAGCGCTGTAGGCTCCCAGCTTAAACCCACCCTTTCTTCCAGTGAGCAGCGAAGTAATTAATGTCCCTCCAAGTGTGAGCGCAGCCAAACCAATTACCAGCGGGACCACGAATCCTGTCATCTCACTTTTAACAGCATCCGCGTCTATAAATGTGTAGCAAACGAATTGTGATGTAATCCTTTCGCCATTAGCCAACTCCGCGATCGCCGAGATGCAGTGATCACCCAATGGATAACTTGACGTAGAAAAAGCAATCTTGAAGGGCGCACCCCCTACCTCTCCCATAACTTCTTCATCGATAAAGAACAGGACGTGTTCCACATCGTCCGGCCCATGTGCCTCCAGCGAGAAACTGCCCTGGATCCTCGAACCTGCTTTATATCCAAAGTTTTTCCTTATGGACAACTCGAGCCCATCATCGGCTTCTTGCGCCCATCCCTTTTGCGCGAAACTAAAGGACTGGACCAGCAATAATCCCATCGCTAAAACCAATTTACATCGCATCGCTACTTCCAACGAGTCAGAATAGATTCGCGCTGAAACAACCTGACCGCTATAAGAAACGTGACGGTATCTACAACAATCATGGCAAGAGTCATCCAGAGGATGAGCGTTTCATTGATGAAGATTAAGCCTGTCACCTGACCGAAAAACACTATCAAAAGAGGCAGCACCACCAGCATGGAAAGCTGCTCCGCCACGCGAGGGTCTGTGGCGCGAGAAGACACCATCACCGCGACGTTAACTGCAGCGATCGCTAATAGCGGACCCAGTACAAAAACAGCTATGAGCCACACAGGATCAATCAATCGCTCTGCAACTTTCACACTTTCAGAAATCAGCATTGTCCCAAGGGCAAAAATCGTATAACCCATCCACGTAGCTAGAACAGCGGGCACCACCGCCGCAATCGCTTTTCCGGAGAGCAGCTCTAACGTAGTAACCGGAGTAGCGAGGACCGGCTCAAGGGTGCGAGTCGTTTTCTCACCGACAATACTGTAGGAAGCGATGGTGACCGGAATCGCCAGGGGAAGCAGCATGAACAGCAGCATAAACTGGCTGACGATGAAGTACTGGCTACACTCTGCGCCGTTCATATTGCCACACAGCGAGATAAACTCGGTCGGAAGATCCGCAGTCGACACATCTGAAAAACCGCCAAACGTCCGCATGCCATACAGCACGATTAGCGGCAGTGCTGTCATGATCAAAGGCAAGAACGCAACCGTAAAAAGTACGAAGCGATTCTTGAAAACCTCTGCCCATTCTTTCTGAGCGATCGTACGAATCTTTTTCATATCAGCCACATTGATCCTTTAACAACCTACTACATGCCTCTATCCCAGCCAATCCTCCACCTATTTATTCGCGGGCTCCCTCACCGTATGCAAATATACATCCTCAAGCGTGCGTCGCACCTCACCCACAAACTGAATATCCGCGCCAGCATCGACGAGCGCGCGAACGATCTCCGGGTTATGCTCAACCGGATCATCCAGGGTCACGACGAGTTTATTCTCTATCCTCTCGATGGCATGCACATACGGGAGTTTCATCACGATCTGCGCAAAATCACCTCCGGTCGCCCGAAGGTGAAATACAACTTTGTGATCAAACAATTCTCGTCTCAGCGCCTCTGGTGTATCCAAAGCAAGAAGACGGTTATTGAAAATGGCGATGCGATCACAAAGTCGATCCGCCTCATCGAGATTATGCGTGCACATGAAAATCGTGCGCCCCTGCTCTCTCAGTTCGCTGATAAACTCACGAATCAAACGCGCAGCTTCCGGGTCCAGACCGCTCGTCGGCTCATCCAGGAACACGACCTTCGGTTCATGCAGCAACGCTCTGGCGATGGCAAGTTTCTGTCGCATCCCCCTCGAAAACGTACCGGCTTCGTCTCGCCTGCGCTCCCACAAACCGAGCATCCTCAGATAGCGCTCAACCTGGCCGGCAACATCCTCCACCTCATACAGCGTCGCAAAATAGCTCAAATTGCGCTCGGCGCTGAGTCGATCATACAAACCGGGTGATTCCGTCAGTATGCCCACAGATCTTCTAATCTCGTCAGCCTCGCTATCAAGACGATGTCCCGCAACAAGTGCGGACCCATGGGTGGGGCTTATCAAAGCCGCCAACATTCGTAAAGTCGTTGTTTTTCCTGCCCCATTCGGACCCAGGAATCCAAATACTTCACCAGGCTCCACGCTGATGGAGAGATTTTCTACGGCGCTAATTTCGCCGAACCTCTTCGTAAGCTCAACTGTTTGAATCATGATCCGCTATCAGCCCAATCTTCCTTACTAGCACATTCTCTCTTCGACCATCTGGATCCTAGCCGTCATCGGTATATCGGGTTTTATTAAGAATCTCTTTTGTAATTTCGTCGGGAGCTCGAGCTGATTCTATCGCAAAACCGCCTTCC
>CBDVCG010000057.1:0-8653 GCA_965372425.1 uncultured Anaerolineales bacterium | reverse complement strand
AGCCTCTCGCAGGCAATAAATGCCGCCGCGTGCTGTTGCATCTCCGCGCCCGGCTGAGCCACCGAGGGAGAGGGGCTTGCCGGTGATCACGCCAAATTCATTGTAGCCAACCTGGAATGAGTACTCATCTGCCATCCAGGCCATGATCTGGGGCGTGGTGTAAACATCGGGCGCGGGAACGTCTTTTTCGAGACCGAGAATCCGTCCCACTTGGCGGACGTAGGCGCGGCTCAAGCGCTCCAGCTCTCCCTGCGACATTTCCTTTGGGTTGCAGATGACGCCGCCTTTGGCGCCACCGAGGGGAATATCAACCACGGCACATTTCCAGGTCATCCAGGCCGCGAGTGCACGGACCGTATCAATGGTCTCGGCAGGGTGGAAGCGGAGGCCTCCCTTCGTGGGACCACGGGCATCGTTGTACTGCACGCGAAAACCGCGAAAGATTTTTGTCGTACCGTCATCCATCCGAACTGGAAGGGTGACATGCAATTCACGAAGAGGCCACCTCAGCAGCTCGTGGATCGCGGGATCGAGATTGAGCACTTCCGCAGCTTCGTCGAGCTGCTGTTGCGCGATCTCAAAGGGATTTGGTGAATCTTCGGTCGTCTGTGCCATTATTTCTCCTTGTTTCTTTTTCTTGAATTGATGACGATTTTCATCATGATCGTTCGCCCAGGAGGAGCTAGCACATGGGTCGCTGTGGTATCCAGTTAGTTGATTTCCACTTTGCGATGTTGTTTCCCGGGGAGAGAAGAGTTCATCCTTTCGGCAAAACACCTCCTTGATTAAAAGCGATACTTTGTCCATACAGATCGGCAATCAATGCGTTCACAAAAAAATTCGAGTACCTCTTTTAAAGTACTCGCAACCACGAGCAATCCGGTGAATACTGGACCGGATCTATAGATAATGAAAGAGAAATCAACTTCATATTGAATGGCATCTAACCTGCACAATACTCACTTGAGTGCAAGGGTTCAAGTGACGACCTTCACCCCCCTGCACGGCGACTTTCCTCTTTATTCCGAAGTTCATCATAGAGGACTTTTCGGACGAGTGCAGGATCGGCCTTTCCTCTACTCGCTCTCATCACCTGCCCGAAGAACCAATCGGCTACGCCAGATTTGCCCGCAAGGTAAGTGTCCAACTGCTGGGGATTTTCGTCAATCACTTGAACGACGAGGGTTCTCACGGTGGCGGGATCTTTGACCATGGCGAGATCGCCAGTTTCAACAATGTCCTCCGGCATCTCTCCAGAGTGGACCATCTTTTCTAAAACTTGTTTACCCGTAGAAGCGTTTATTTCACCTTCCTCCACCATGGTCACCAGGTTGGCTAGAGCGCTTGGGGCGACCAGACTGTCTTCGAGTAAAAGATTGTCTTCATGGAGAATACCGAACAAATCCCCTGACATCCAATTCGCAATTTTTTGTGGGGCTATGTCCGGGGCTGCTTTGGTTGCAGCTTCAAAAAAATCTGCAACCGCCCGATCCTCGGTGAGGATTTTCGCAGTATAAGACGAAAGAGAATATGCCTGAACAAGTCTCCGTCTTTTTTCATCTGGGAGTTCGGGTAATTCTTTTCGGATCTCCACGATCCAGGAGGGATCAACAAATAGAGGCGGAAGATCCGGCTCGGGAAAGTAGCGATAGTCGTGCGCTTCCTCTTTGCTCCGCTGGGGTATGGTTTTCGAGAGAGCCTCGTCCCAACCCAGGGTTTCCTGTATCACGGGAAGCCCCTGGCGAAGCATCTCGCTTTGGCGTTCAATTTCGAAGTCGATTGCGCGCATCATCGCACGGAAAGAATTTAGATTTTTAATTTCAGTCCGGGTTTTGAGCTCATTTGAACCTGTTTCTCTTACGGAGACATTCGCCTCAAAGCGAATGACGCCTTTTTCCATGTCGCCACTGTTCACTCCCAGGTAGCGCAGCAGCGATCGCAGTGCGGTGGCATAGGCTCGAACCTCATCCACCGAGGTCAGGTCTGGTTCGCTGACGATCTCTAATAGTGGAACGCCTGAACGATTGAAGTCCACGAGCGAGCGGGATGATTGATGGACCAACTTTCCGGTATCTTCCTCGAGGTGAACACGCCGAATCCGAACCTTTTTAACAGTATGATCCACTTCAATGTCCAACCACCCATTCTCCGCTAGGGGAAGTTCATACTGCGAAATTTGATATCCCTTGGGTAGGTCAGGGTAAAAATAATTCTTGCGCGCAAACACGCTGGTCTCGGCCACCTCACATTGCAGTGCAAGTGCAACCCGCAGGGCGAATTCAACAGCTTTCCGGTTGATTACGGGAAGTGTCCCGGGCATACCGGTACAGATTTCACATACCGAGCTGTTCGGAGGCGATATCGTTGAATCGACCACAGCACAACCGCAAAACATCTTTGATTGTGTTAGCAATTCGGCGTGGACTTCGAGCCCGATGATCGGTTCGTACTCACCCATGTCTTTCCATAAACCGCCGCATCCGCTCCAGCGCTTCCTCAATATTTTCGTATGAGGTGGCGTAAGAGCAGCGCACGTAATTTCCGTCTGCACCGAAGGCGTTTCCCGGCACAACGGCCACGCGCTCTTCCTCCAGGAGTCGTTCGGCGAAGGTTTCATCATCCATTCCGCTTGCTTCGACGTTGGGAAATGCGTAAAAGGCGCCCTTGGGCTCGAATGTCCTCAAGCCAAGTTCGTTCAATCCATGTACGATCAGCCGCCTCCGCCGGTCATACTCTGTCACCATCTGCAGAACATGCTCTTCACCATTCCTGATGGCTTCCAGGGCGGCCATCTGAGATGTCGTAGGAGCGGACATGATGGTGTACTGATGAATTTTTCGCATGGCTGAAAGGATGGGCTCTGGCGCGGCTGCATACCCGACTCTCCAACCCGTCATGGCGTAGTTTTTCGAAAAACCACTCAGGGTAATAGTGCGATCACGCGTGTCATCTAAAGAGGCAAAGCAGACATGTTCGTGATCGTAAACCAGGCGATCATAGATTTCATCGCTGATGACCAGAAGGTCATGTTTTTTCGCGAGATTTCCGATCTCTTGCAGCCGCCCACGCGACATCACTGCCCCGGTGGGATTGTTTGGGTACCCAATCAGCAGCGCCTTCGTCTTCGGGGAAATGAGGGATTCTATATCCGCTGCCCTCACCTGAAAATCATCCTCGGGACGAGCTTGAATTGTGACCGGCGTCCCGCCGGCAAAGACCACCTCCGGGTGGTATGAGACGAAGCATGGTGTGGGAACGATCACCTCATCTCCCGGGTCAATCACAGCCGCCAGGGCTAGATAGAGAGCCTCGGAGACGCCAACAGTGACTAGAATCTCGGTATCTGGATCGTAGGAGACGTTGTATCGACTGGCTAGATGGACTGCCAGTGCCTCTCTCAACTCCTGCACACCTGAATTGGATGTGTATTGAGTCTCCCCTCGCTCCAGCGACAGGATGCCGGCATTAAGGATGGGCTCTGGCGTGATGAAATCAGGCTCGCCAATTCCAAGCGAAATCACATCATCCATCGTCGCCGCGATGTCAAAAAAGCGACGTATCCCCGAAGGGGGAACAGAGGCTATATGCTTGGCAACAAAATCACGCATGGTTTGATCTCCTGACTATGTCTAATAAATTCCTGGGAATCCGCGATTCCTTAGATACATTGGACGCGCCATACATCCTTCGATGGAAAATAAACGAGACGGAAGGCGCGACCATCTTCCACGCGCACGTGAAAATGATCCCCATCCAGCTGGCGCGAGCGATTCAAGATATCTACAACCGGCAGGCGCTGGTCATCCCAATACACATATATAGGGCGGTCAAGGTAGGCATGGCTTGATTGACAAAGAACGATTGAAGAGCCTTCATAGAATTCTGGCATAGATTTATTTTGTGCCTGTCAACGATGAGATTCCAGTGGAAATTGGCCTCGGTATATCAGGATATTCTTCCCCAGCGCGCAATACGCTCAATCTACGATGATCTCGGAAGAATCGCCGATATTCAACATGAGAGACTGTTCTCTGCCGATCACGCGAGCGTCACGACCAATTAAGGAGTCGGTCAGCACCACGGCCTCGATCAGCGTTCTTTCTTCGATGATGGAATTGCGCACGGTGGCTCGGCGGATGGCGCATTCTGCGCCGATCGCAGCATGGGGTCCGATCACAGAGTCGATCACTTCTGCGCTGGGATGGATGAAGACTGGAGGATTGATCTGCACGCCCTCACGGCCGGCTTCCTGTGAGTTGTCTCGCCCGTGATCGAGCAAGTACTGATTGGTCTCAAGGAGGGCTTCTGGTTTTCCGCAGTCCACCCAAACGTCAACAGTCTCTACACGCATTTTCATCCCATCTGCAAGCATCACATTGATCGCATCCGCCAGGTAGTATTCGCCTCCAAGTTTGCTTCCCTCCTCCATTTGTGCTTCGATCGCGGACAAAAGACGCTCGGCTTCTTTAAAGTAATAAAAACCCACGACGGCGAGATTAATACTGATGTCATCAGGCTTTTCTATGAGCCGGCGCACGAAACCGTCTTTCCCGATTTCGACAACCCCGAACCGTCGCGGATCTTCCACCTCTTTGACCCAAGCTATGGCTTCCGCCTCTTCCGTATTGAGTCCCGAAAGGTCCGTCTCAATCAATGTGTCCACAAAGACCATAAGCATAGGTCCAACAAGACCTTCGCGTGCCAGCCAGATGGCATGGGATTGACCGAGCATCTCGTCTTGGACGACAAAGCGCGCATTCAAATTCGGGTAGAATTCTTCGACATATGCGCTGATCTGATCACCGAGGTAGCCCACGATGAAGACCACCTCCTCGATATCCGGCAGCGAGGAGAACATGTCGAGCACATGCCCAAGAGACGGTTTCCCGGCCACGCTGACGAGAGGTTTTGGTTTCGACCAGGTATGCGGTCGTAATCGCGTGCCGAAGCCAGCCATTGGAATGACAATTTTCATAGTTGATCCTTTATCTCATCACAAACTCGGACTACCTTTATGCCAGGGGGTGTTTTGCTGAAATGCATGCGCTGCGTGAAAGAGCAGCTCCTCCCCCATATGTGGCGCTTTGAGCTGCATTCCGATCGGGAGACCGGCTGAATCAAGTCCTACTGGGAAGGCGATCCCGGGAATTCCTGCGAGATTCGCGGGAAGTGTAAATATGTCCTCGAGGTACATGGAGAGCGGATCGTCTCCATGTTCACCGATACGGAAGGCGGTTGTCGGTGCAACTGGACAGGCGATAAGATCTACTTCCTTGAACGCAGATTCAAAGTCATCCTTAATCAGGGTTCTAACTTTTTGTGCCTGGCCATAATACGCGTCGTAATATCCTGCCGACAGCGCATACGTTCCCAGCATAATGCGCCGCTTGACCTCCGTGCCAAATAGCGCCCCTCGCGTCTGGATATATTGCTCGAGCAGTTCGTCAGACTCAAGGCGGGGTCCATACCGAACAGCGTCGTATCGGGCGAGATTAGCTGAGGCTTCCGCAGGGGCGATCAAATAGTACACAGGCAGCGCAAGATCGGTATGCGGAAGGCTGATTTGTTTGACCTCTGCTCCCAGGGACACAAAGACATCCACGGCTTTCCGGACCGCGGTTTCAACATCTTCTTGAATTCCCTCAATAAAGTACTCGCCCGGTACACCAATGCGCAGTCCAGATACATCAGAATTATCTAAATGTATTTCGGGAACCGAAACCGGCATAGAGGTCGAATCTTTGGGATCGTGTCCAGCGATGATCTGGAAAATAGGGACCAAATCTTCTGCCGACCGCGCCAATGCTCCCACAGTATCAAGAGACGATCCATAAGCAATGAGCCCGTATCGGGAGACGCGACCGTAGGAAGTTTTCAGCCCGGTAATACCGCAGAAAGCCGCGGGTTGACGCACAGAACCACCCGTATCTGTACCGAGAGCCGCAAAACACATGTGCGCTGCGACCGCAGCGGCGGATCCGCCCGACGATCCTCCCGGAACTCGATCGAGGTCCCAGGGATTGTGCGTAGTCCCATACGCGGAGTTCTCCGTCGATGATCCCATGGCGAACTCATCGGTGTTCGTCTTGCCAAGGATCACGGATCCCGAATCGATCAAGCGTGCGACACTTGTGGCACTGTAAGGCGGGCGGAAGCCTTCCAGGATCTTCGAACCGCACGTAGTGGGGATGCCCTCCGTGCAGAGCACGTCCTTCACGGCGATCGGAACTCCACAGGTTGGGGCTGGCGCATCCCCGACGTCCTTTCGCCACCGCGCATAAACTTCGTCTGCGGAGTCAGCTTGTTTCAATGCGAGATCAAATGTCTGAGTGAGAAAAGCCTTAATCCGAGGCTCGACTGTCTCGATCCGTTCGATACAAGCCAAGGTTAGTTCTTTTGATGTAACGTCTCCCGATTTAAGCGCCGAAGAAGCTTGTCGGAACGTCATATCCGTGAGCTCAGACATCATGCGAGATCCCTGGACCGGCAGCGGGAGAAACGAGCTATCCGATTAGTCAAGAACCGGGGGGACACTGAACATGCCTTCATCAGAACTGGGTGCGTTGGCCATGATTTTTTCCCGTGGAGGACAAGGGACGATTTCATCGTTTCGGAGAGGAGCAGTCAGTGGGAGAACAGACGCAGTAGGCGGGATCTTCGAAGTATCCACTTCGCTGAGACGAGCCGCGTAATCTAGAACAGCAGAGAGCTGTTCAGCGTAGCGCTCTTCTTCCTCGGCCGTAAGCTTAAGCCTGGCGAGGCTTGCGATTTGTCGCACTTCTTCCGATGTCAATGCCATGGCAGACGAATTATAGCAGAGGCCTACCCTTAGAAAGATGCGCGGGAGAATTTATCACGGGCAACAAATCAATCCGATGGGCCGAGATTCTTGATGATGTCATCGAATAATGGAAGGCATTGAAAGTCCGTATATGCCTTCTCAAAGGCAGCACGGGCGTTTTTCTGGTATTGCTCAAGCACGTCAGGTTGGTCTCTCAAAGAAAGAATGAACTGTGTGAAACGATCTATTTCACCATGTCGTAAGCTCACACCGAAGTTGAACATCCGTATGGCATCATCAACATTGCTATCTTGGGGGCCAACGTACACCACGGGTAGAGACATCGCCAAGTTTGAATGTAATTTACTGGGGCTGATTACTCCAGCGAAATCTTCGTGTAGCGTGATGAGCGCACATTGGGAAAACGCCATCACAGAAGGCGTTTGTTCTTTTGGAATGTAAGGATGGAGCAGGAGATTGTCCAGCTTATTTTCAAGCTTGGCGTTTTCCAACCAGGACCATTGTTCTCCTCCACCGATGAACAGGAAAACGACATGCTGATCTTGTAACTGCTTAGCGGCGGCCACAACCGTCTCGAATCGATGCCCAAAACCCGCATTCCCAAGGTAGAGGATCACGAAGCTATCGTTGAAGTCAAGCTCGCTGGCCTCATCCCATAAGGGAGGCTCGATGTAGGGCGGGAATAGGGAAGCATTTTCCCAATTTGGGATGATAGAAGCATCGAGTGGATGCTCTGCGTCAACGTATTGAGCGGTGAGAAGCTTCATCATCGCTCGATCAAGACAAACCAGATGATCGAGTTGACGAAAAAGGCGGGAATTCAGCCAACGCATGAGGCGGCTCGGGAGGCTGGTATCCTGCAACAATCCGGCGCGTTCGATAACTTCTGGATAGCAGTCCATACTCCATAAGATGATGCGCGTCGATGGATGCAGCAGTTTGTGAAGGACGGCAGCGAACGCAATAAACGGAGGCGTAGTGAGGGACACGATTACATCTTGTTTGGGCAGGGTAGCCAGTCGCACAGCAGCGGAGAAGTAAAAGACCCCGTAATCGATTATGCGTTTCAAGGCGTGTGTTTTACCGAGAGAAGGTGTCCAGAGGCGAATCACTCTGAGATTTTCACGGGCTTGTTTTCCGAATTCCGATGGGGTTCCGATATAACCACCACGGCCGGCGATCGCGGTGACATCATCCCCAAGCTCGGCACGGTGTTCGGCGAGAGACGCTGCCATGAACCCGGTTGGAGCGAGATCGGGTAGGTAGAATTGATTGAGGATGGTTAGGCGCAATGGAGACCCATTTCGATAATACGAGCGTAAAGCTGCGCGCTAGCGGGCGTTTATTTGTGTGATCATTTCCTCGATGATCTCGTTAAGGCTGTAAGTTAATTCCCATTCCGGGAAATGCGCCCGGATCTTTGTGAGGTCTGAATAATAGCAGATGTGATCGCCAATTCGGTTCTCTTCCGAATAGGTGAGCACAGGTCTCTTCCCAGAGATTTTATCAATGGCGTCCACGCACTCAATCAGACTGGCGGCATTCTGCTTTCCGCCGCCAAGATTATAAACTTCGCCTGGTTTAGGATCTTGTGCGAACTGCCAAAGCAAGTTGACAACATCGTAGCTGTGAATTTGATCCCGAACCTGTTTCCCCTTATACCCAAAAACGGTGTAAGCCCCTTCCTTAAGGGCAACGAGCACAAGGTAATTAAGAAAACCATGTAGTTCCACACCCGCGTGGTTGGGCCCCGTCAGGCAGCCTCCGCGAAATATTCCGGTTCTTAGACCAAAGTAGCGGCCATATTCCTGCGCCATCACATCCGCAGCCAGCTTGGATGCACCAAAGAGA
>CBDVCG010000056.1:0-8703 GCA_965372425.1 uncultured Anaerolineales bacterium | reverse complement strand
CCAACGGAATTGATTCCTGGAAAAGGCAACGCCAGCTGCGTCCGGCAAGAAGTAACGTCCACTGCGCCGTCCCTGGATTTCCTGGATCAGGATCGCCATGCGTTCATCATAGTCGGTTAAACCCACTCTTTGGCGGTAGAGAAGTGCATCGGGGTTGTAGACGCTTGCATACACTTTCGTGATTGCGTGACAGAGATCGCGGAGATTCTCCTGTTCAGATCCTTGATTGGGGCAGAAATGGGTCTCATATTTGCCGGCGAAAGAGGTCCCAAATGAATCCTCGAGAAGGCTCGAGGATCGAACGATCAGGGGCGCTTTATCGACTTCAGCGAGGATGCCTCGCAGCTCCTCGGCGACTTCTTCTGGAAATCTTCCATCGAGGAACTCTTCTTGTATGGCGGGATGGTCGGCTCGAGACTCGGCTTCGGGTTTATATTTCTGATTCGCGTAGCGAAACAATCCATTAATTTGGTTGAATTGGTAGAAGACATCCGCGCCGAGGAACCAAGAACGAGGGGTCCGAATCGTTTTACGCAACTCGGCTCCACACGATTTGCGCAAAATGGCTTCCGCCAGCATGACACCGGCAGCTTTTCCGCCGATTTTCCCCCTCCCAATTCTACGCCCTCGAATGAACTGAAGATCGCTGATATCGAACCAATCTCGTGCGATGGCGAGATATTCCAAATGATCACTGATCATGGCTTTGATGAGCACCACTTTGATTTCCATTAGATGGTGTTCAACACGCGCGCGTTCTAAAGGGGGTAGATTTTCATAAGCTTCACCTTGAGCAAACAGCATATCCCATGGGGCAAGTTCGGGATGGATGCTTAGCAGGATTTCCTCGACGGGCACCCTGCCGGAGAGAGTTTCTTTAACGAGATCTTCAAAGAGATCACGGGGGAGGTTGTACGCAAAATAAAAATCCGTCAGATTATCCCGAACAATAGTGCTGCGCTGTGTCCACATCTCTGATGATTCCTCGGACAGAGGATCGGATATTCCTTCACGGATCTGGGATTGAACCGCCTTTTCCCGGACTTCGTCTTCAAAATCCTCCCGATCGATCACGCCGCGAGCAAAGAGCTCATTACGCATTCGCTCTCGAATACGAGGCGCGAGCAAGGGGTATTGGCTCAGGGAGAGATAAAGGGTAAGGACTTTTGGAAAATGAGTTGGGTCAAGTGACATTTAAGCAGACCGCTTTTGTCGACGATTGCTCATATTCTACCCGGAAGATTAACGAATACGCAGGGAAGGGGGAAATTCAATGTGCTCCTATTGTGACAATTGAAAGGCGAGAAAAGGGCGAAAAACTTTTCGGATCAGCGACCCAGATGCATGGGCATGATCACATGCAGGAAATCGTCCTGTCCGACGGGGCGTATGACACCGGGAGCAGAGGGACCCGTTGTCTCAAGGGCGACGTTGGGTGTGTCGATAACACTCAAGACATCCACGAGGAAGCGGACATTGAAGGCGATCTCAACGGGATCTCCTTCGATTGTAGCGTCAACCGTGGTCTCATTCGAGCCCGTCTCTGCTGAGGTGGCTGAAACTTCTACAGTACCCGGCTCGAGATCGGTGCCAGGGGTAACCCGCAACCGAGCGGAGTGCGCAGCTTCACGAGCGAAGATGTCTGCCGCTTTGCACGCTTTGAGGAAAGCCGAAGTAGGCAGTACCGTTCTGGTCACGTGGTTGGCGGGGATGATCCCGCGATAGTCCGGGAAGGTACCTTCGATTAGTTGCGAGACAACTTCGACATCCTTCGCTCGAAAGATCACCTGACCGCGATTGGGTGGCATCGTCATCGTGATGCTGTCGTCGCCGGTGCCGATGATCCGGGCAAGCTCATTTAAGGTGCGGGCTGGGATGATGGCATGGATGGGTTCTGGTGCGGCGGACGATAGGGTAGCCGTGCGAACAGAGAGCCGAAAACCATCTGCGGCAGCAAATGTCATCTCGCTCCCCTCGACCTCGACAAGCACGCCTGTGAGGACAGGTCTGGCGTCATCCGTCGATGCGGCAAGCGTGACCTGGTTTATTAACGTACGAAGGTCTTGAATATTTAAATCGAGACCATCATCAAGTTCTGAAGGGGGAAGAGGCGGGAAATCATGTGCATCGATGCACTTGATGTCGTTATTAAACGCACCACAGCGCACATTCAAAGTCTGGTTCCTGACGGTCAATTCCATAAATACGGTGTCATTTGGCAAGGTGTTAACGAGGTCCACGAAGGTTCGAGCGGGTACGGTGGTTGCCCCCTCCTCCTCAATCTTGGCTCCGATCCAATAGCTGATGCCCATCTCGAGATTGGTGGCCGAGAGACGCAGTCGCCCTTTATCTGAAGCCACCAGAACATTGCTCAACACCGGAAGAGTGCTGCGAGGCGCGACAGCTCGAACGACGGTGCCTAATCCGCGGGCGAGGTTTTCTTGGAGGCAAGATACCTTCATGTGGGAGACTTCCTTGGCAAGAGGGATGTGATATCGAAGTATACAACGAACCACGTCGTTGGACAATGTTGTATGGACAAGCGTGGGTTCCTATCTTAAACTTATCTCGTGACTACCAACTCCTCGCTCGACGAAATTGCACTTTTACGGCGCATGATTGTGCGTCTGTCCCGCATCGTCGAAATAAGTGTCACTCTGAATTCGACGCTTATTCTCGATGACCTGCTTCAGTTCATCGTGCACTCCGCAGTGGACATCTTAGACTGTGAGGCCGCCACTATACTCCTGCATGAAGAGAATACTCAGCAATTGTACTTTGCTGCGGCGACGGATACTGATCCCGGAGAGATCAAGGAAGAACCTGTTCCCATGGATGGATCGATCGTAGGTACGGTTTTCCGTGAGGATCGCCCAATTATCCTCAATGAGGTTTCGCTCGACGCAGAAGCGTTCATCAAGCTTCAGGACTATACGGGACTTGAGGTGCGATCCTTGATTGCTGTGCCTCTTCGTATACAAGATGAGGTTACAGGTGTGCTCGAATCTGTCAACAAACGCGGTGGATATTTCGACGAAGGAGATCTGCAGACTCTTACCAATATCGCATCACAAGCGGCTGTGGCGATTAATAATGCACGTCTGGTAACTGCATTGACGAAAGCATACGACGAATTGGGAAAACTGGATAAATTAAAGAGCGATTTCATCGCCATTGCTTCTCATGAGCTTCGCACCCCACTCGGACTCATTCTGGGAAATGCCGCCTTGTTGAAGGAAGGAGTTGAAGAAGAAGAGGCTGAATATGCCGAAGCTGTCTTGAGTGCAGCGATGCGGATGAGAACACTGATTGAAGATATGACCAACCTCAATATGCTGCAGGTAGGGTCTGCGCAGCTTGCCCTGGAACGAAAACCTTTGCAGCCTATCGCAGAAGCCGTCTGTGCCGATATCGAGGAACTAATCGATTCCAAGCGACAATCTCTTTCCCTGAAATTGCCCAAGGAACGCATTCTAGCCATGGTTGATGTCCCGAAACTCACCATGGCGATGACGAATATCCTCACAAACGCGATCAGATTCACGCCCGAGGGCGGGAAATTATTTGTGACGCTCGAGCACCATGGACGAGAAGCCTGGTTCCGGATAAGGGACGATGGTGTTGGGATCCCTCCCGGTGAGATCGAGCTCGTTTTTGACCAGTTCTACCAGGTTGAAGATCATCTTACTCGCCACCACGGTGGCTTAGGGCTTGGCCTGCCGATCGTGAAAGCCATCGCTGAAGCACATGGCGGCCGAGTGTGGGTGGAGAGTCTTGGGCCTGATCAGGGGACGACATTCACCCTCTCCATTCCCATTGCTTCATAAACGAACTTCAATCCGCGATCAGCGCCAAGATATTTTCATGATTTGATCATCCGTGTTGATCTATACATTTTTACCGATTGAGCCCTAAAGATGGAGATGCAATGCTATACGGGGGTTGTCCTCGACGGGAACATGCTGAACAATGACGGTGCATTCCTCGAGCTCTCGCTCGTTCCATCAAAAAGATGTGCAAAACTCGAGAGAACGTATAAGTTAAATTGTGCTGTTATTTTTGGTTGATGCTTATTCCCGATCCTCAACTCGATATACCAAATCGCCGGCACGAACACGTTGATCCACCTTAACGGCAACATCGTCTCCGGGGCGGACTTCATCCACCGCAGCGTGATCGATCTGCATTGAACTAATCTCTTGGGTGAAGTCGGTGCTTGCGCCAACGAATCGAACTTGGGTACCGACGCTTAATGGCTCTGTAAGACGGAGCACTGCGACGTCAATCTTGTTGAAATAATGCGTTACCTCACCAATATGCTCTCCTTTGGACATGGCATCCCTCCCTTGGACGATACCAAACCGGCTGATGAAATAATACTACGGTGAGTTTGTCCGAGGCACAACCTCACTCATGAGACGTGATTAGAGTTCAACCGTTTTTTGGGTTGGAAACTTGAGTATTGCCACGGTTGCCAGGATGAAGGAAATTATCGCCAGTGAATAGAGGACAAAATACCCGGCCGATGAGGATCCGGTGAAAGTGTTAATGGGGTCAATCATAATCCCACCCAGGAAACGGGCAACCGCGCTGCCTCCAGCCGTGGCGATATTTGCAATCCCAAGATAACGGGCGGCCTCGCGCCGCGGAACAATATCGGTTACCAGCGCCCAATTCGCACTGAGAAAAATGCCAACACTCAAACCAATAATAACGCCGATAATCACGAGGGCCGATTCTGTGCGCGCGAATAAAAATCCTGTGGTACCAATGGCAGCGAGTACTCCGGAGAAGACCACTAAGGGGCGGCGGCCAATTCGATCTGATAGCCAGCCCGAAGGTAAAGTGACCAGGAACAGCGCCAAACCGAGTACGGTAAAGATGTTCGCTACGAAGCGCTGCGCATAAGCCTCCGTCATCTGCACAACATCAATCATGTAGAACAGCATGAATGTATTAAGTGCAATTGATGCACCCCAAAACAAGGCGCGGTTCAGAAACCACCACTTAAAACCCGGGTAGGCTTTCCAGTCTATGGAGAACGCTTTTAATAGGTGTTCGTGCACTGAAATACTTGACCTTCGAACTTTATTTAATGGTTTCTCTCTCGACGAGAGCAACGTGGTTATCAATGCGAGGATGTACACTCCGGCCGCGATGCTGACCGCGGCAAGCACCTGGTCATCCGCCACGAGCAATCCGGCGACTCGTCGGCCGACCACAAAGGCAAGGATATCGAAGGCTGCTTTTAACCCTGAGGCTGTCCCACGTTGCCACTGGGGCACCTGGTCTGGTATAAGCGCCTGCCAGGGTCCCTGCACTGTATTAGAGGCTAATTGCAGGGCGAGAACACCCATGAGCATGAAACTAACCACTGGAGCGAGAGCCACCGTGTAGAGAGAGGCGATCGCCAGGATCGTTCCGAGTATAAAATACGGAGCTCGGCGACCCCAGGGCGAGCGGGTGCGATCGGAAATTGCACCGATGATCGGTTGCCACAAGATGGCCACGAGGAGGCTAGCAGAAGTCGCGATACCAAGGAATGTATTTTTAGCTTCTGGAACCAGTTCGAGCACCTTGTGACCAAGAACACTGGGTTCCAGAGTGTTTAATGTCATCCCGATAGCAAATGCGAAAAACGTGATTCCGATTAACCTGTACCAAGCAACACGTTTATCAGGAGAGATTGCGCTGTCTTCTAGCAAGGTCATGCCTCGACGGGATTCGAACCTGGCGGGAGTTAAAGGCTGAAAGTTTCTCCCGGTTGGAGCACATGAGCTGTCGCTGATGTCTCCGCCTTCACGCGCGCAGCCCAATCTTGTGGATCTTGCTTGATGAGGTCAAAGGTGTTGTAGTGGACGGGGATGACGTGTCTTGGTTTGATCAATTTAACGGCGCGCAGGGCGTCGTCCGGTCCCATGGTGAAATTATCACCGATGGGAAGTACGGCCAGGTCGATACCCTCTTCGCCAATCAGACGCATATCCCCGAAGAGACCTGTATCACATGCCAGATATATCTTCTCGCCAGCAGGTGTGACCAACAAGAAGCCGGTCGGATTGCCGCCATAGGAACCATCTGGAAGCGCAGATCCATGGTGTGCAATGGTAAGTTTGAGGTAGCCAAACGGGTGATGGTATCCACCGCCAATGTGTTGGGCGTGGGCTTCTAACCCCTGGTTTTGAAACCAGGAAGCGACCTCGAAGCTGCTGATCACGAGAGCATTTGTGCGTCTGGCGATCTCGACGGCATCCCCGACATGATCTCCATGACCATGCGATATAAGAATGTAATCCGCCTTGACTTCCATCGGCTGGATAGAGGCGACAGGGTTCTCGGAAAGGAATGGATCGATGAGCAGATATATCTCGTCTACCTCAATACCAATTGCGGCGTGACCAAACCAGGTTAGTTTGAAGGACATAGAACCTCCCGAGTATGTCGATTTGGATTTCTGGGATGTGATCAGTATATGCTCAAAACTTGCATAGGGTCAAAGTGAAAAAACCACGAAGTCCGATTTAGTCATGACCAGATCGTAAGATGTCCGCCACCCCAATCCCGGGTCCTCCTTGCCGATCACTCCGAGAAGTCCGCCATTGATCCATCGCGGTAGAGAGCTGATTACTGAAGGACATCCAGTCGTTTACAAGAAGGATCAATCCAAGTTGGTCCGGTGCCAGCGAGTATTTTCCAAAAAAGGCTCGCAGAACAAGTGGGTGGATGGGCCAGGAGCGAAGATCGACTCCCAGGGCTGTAGAGGAGAAATAGGGCTTTAGAAGGCGGCGATCGCTTGGTGATCTATCACTTGCAGGATACAGTTTTCCAAATTGAACTGGTCGAGTATTTCGAATACGACGGTACGAAATCTTGAGCCGATAGAGGGGAGTCTGGACCCAAAGATGATCTTCCCGAGCGCGTGCGAAAGCGAAGCGTGGTCCGATAGTGGTATACGTCCAATAGAGAGCCGCCACGAGTCCGCCGGCGAGCATCCATCGATTGAGAGGGAGGAGTCGCGGGAGAAACTCGGTCGTGTAAGTGAGGAACCACAACCCCAACATAGCAATCGAGATTACAAAGGACTTGGATCGATAGCGCGCAGCGGATCGCCCGTAGAGCGCAAGAGGAAATTTGTCACCGCTTCTTCGCTTAGCCATCGTCGATCCTTACAGGATTCACTCGCCGGCGGTGGGAACTGCGAACCAAAATTTGCTCCCTTTTCCAATCTCGCTTTCGACACCAATCTCCCCTCCCAATAGTTCCACGAGGCGCTGCGTTACGTAGAGACCTAATCCCCAACCTGTTTCTTCACGGACAGCAGGCTCATCTGAGCGGAAGAATTGTAAAAATAGTTTTGACTGGTCGGTTTCAGAGAGACCGATGCCATTGTCCTGAACGGAAACACGAACCGATTCGACCTCGACCTGGGCGCTGACCATGAGGTCCCCGCCCTCAGGAGTGTATTTGTTGGCATTGCTCAACAGGTTGGTGAGGATTTGAATAAGACGAGCGCGATCTACGAGCACCAATGGCATCCCGTCAGGTAAGTCCAGCGAAAGAATCTGGCGTTTCGCCTCAATTTGTGGACGCAAGCCTACGACAGTTTCCCTTACACAGTCGGTCAGAGAAACCTCGGTTATTTCTATTTTCAATTGACCGGTTTCGATGCGAGATATATCCGCCAGATCGGACACCAGATTGGACATTCTATCGACGTTGTCGCGAATAGTATCCAGAAATATGACCTGCTGTTCGGTGACTGGTCCAACTGTGCCCCGGCGGATGAGGTCGGCATATCCGCGAATTGATGTTAATGGGATTTTCAGTTCATGAGATGCGACCGAGATGAATTGCGATTTCGCCTTATCTGATTGCCGTGCAGCGTGGTAGAGCCGTGTGTTTTCGATGGCGACAGCAGCATGATCCGCCAGTCGCATCATGAACAGTTCTGCATTGCGATCAAAGGGGTGATCGACTTTGTGCACAGATATAAGCGCAATCGTCTGATCTTCTCTCCGAACAGGTGCGGTCATCTCGTTTATTTGAGGTGAGACGGCGCTTGCTTGGACGGAGACAATTCCTTCTTCCATCACATGGGTGAGGTGGGGTTGATTAATATCCACGATTGTGTCTTTGTCTTTACCCGTTTGGACGGTCATCGTGGTTCCATCCTCCGAGAGAATGGCAATCCATCCATCTCGCGCATTTGTGCCTTTTATCGCCCATTGTAGAGTGAGGTCGAGCACACGGTCAAAATCAAGCCCAAAGTTTAACTCCCGGTCGATTTGCTGGAGCATCTCCAGCTCGTCAACCCTTTGCTCCAGGGACTCATCTGTCTGAGTAAATAAACGGGCATTGTCGATAGCCACGGCTGCTTGAGACGCGAGCGCGGCGAGCATGTCTCTATCATCTTCGTCAAACACACCTTCACGAACCTTATGATCGACGTAGATCACCCCGAGAATTTCACCGCGGGCCTGTAGCGGTTGACAAAGGATTGAGCGCAACGCGTATCGAGTGACGGAATCCTTGTTGGAATATCCTTCATCCGTCTGGGCATTTGTGGTGACGACGCCTTCCCCTGTATGGAGCGCTTCCTTGATGACTGTTCGACTAACCTCCATCTCTTTTTTGTCAAGATTCGTGCGCTCAAAATTCCTTGCGGCCATAATATCAAGTTCTTCTTTCGCCTCGTTAGCCAAC
>CBDVCG010000055.1:0-8750 GCA_965372425.1 uncultured Anaerolineales bacterium | reverse complement strand
CCTTCCATAAGCTTATAAGTGACTGGATGTTGAGACGAGATAAGATGCTACTGAGTTCTGGCCAGCTGCCAGAATCAATTCAGGATATTACCTCCCGAATTCACCCTCAGAAGCCAGGTAGTTAGTAGAAGCCGAAGAATTTGATCAGCAAAGACAAGGAAACTTATAAAAACAAGTATTTGAAATTCGCCCTTCTTTATCTTCTCCCATAATTCTTGTAAAGCAGATACTTGGAGCATTGGTTGGATCAGGGATTCTTTTCCCCTTTTGAGAAGATATCTACAAGCACCGCGAGGATGAATACCACGCCCTTGATCACTTGTTGGTAATAGGATGGGATTCGCATCAAGTTCAAGCCATTCCCAATCACACCGACAATTAATGCTCCAATACAGGCACCGATCACGCTTCCCACCCCGCCAAATAGGCTCACTCCCCCCAATACGGCAGCAGCAATTGCTTCCAGCTCCAATCCTACCCCCATTTGAGGTTGTGCTGACCACAGCCGGGACGTAAGAAGTAGACCTGTGGTGGCTGCTAACAAACCACTGATTGCGTAAGCAGAGATTTTAATTCGATTAACGCTTACTCCTGCCAATCGAGATGTTTCCTCGTTGCCACCTACAGCATAGATGTGAAGACCAAAGCGTGTATAGTTTAGAACGAAATAGGCGACAATTAGAATAAGCAGCCAGAGGACAATTGGTATTGGCACAGGACCAATGCTACCGCTGCCCAAATTAGTAAAAGTCTCTGGAAGCCCCGCGATAGGTTTTCCTTCGGTATATACAAGAGTCAGACCTCTTGCAACGCCCAGCATTGCCAAAGTTGCAACGAAAGGTGGCAATCCACCAAATACGATTAATACACCATTTACCGCACCAAGTAACGATCCCAAACCTAAACCACAAAGCATAGCCGGGATCATCGGCCAACCTTCTCGGGACATCATTCCGGCGGTAATCGCACCTGCGAGCGCGGCAACCGAGCCCACTGACAGATCAATCCCTGCCGTAAGCATAACAATCGTCATACCTATGGTCACAATGCCGACAATGGATGTCTGAAGCAGGATATTGCTCATGTTTGAGATGGCCAGGAAATTATCGGCAGCCACCGAAAAGAAGATAGTGACAAAGATTAGAATAATCATGCCACTCGAACGCTTGAGCATTTTTGCCCAGTCGATCGATCGTGTTCGATTAGCGGTTGTTTCCATGTATCGTCCCTGCCGCTACTCTCATGATTTCATCCTGGGTTGTGCTATCTGGTTCTGTCTCGAGCATCAGTCGGCCTTCGCGCATGACAAGAATCCGATCGCATACGCTCAGGATTTCTGGAAGCTCAGAAGATACCATGAGGATAGCCACCCCCGTCTTGGCCATTTGGTCCAACAGTGCATGTATCTCACTCTTCGCTCCGACATCAATACCTCTGGTAGGTTCATCTAGGAGAAGAACGCGGGGTTCAAGTGCAAGCCATCGTGCTATCACGACCTTTTGTTGGTTGCCCCCGCTTAGGTTTCGAACTCGCTGTTGTTGATTTGGTGGGCGAATATCCAGCTGTTTAATAAGCGATGAAGTTAGAGCATTTGCCCGAGTGCGGAGAACAATCCCTAAACGAGTGAGGGTGTCCAGCGCCGCCAACACGATGTTCTGACGCACACCCATATTTAAGAATAAACCCTGTGCTTTCCGATCCTCAGGAACAAATCCGACACCACTGTGAATAGCTTTCGATGGACTGTCTAATTCAATCTGCTCCCCCTCCAGAAGAATTTGTCCTTGGGTGATGTGACGAACTCCGAAGATCGCTTCAAGCAATTCAGTGCGACCCGCCCCCACCAAACCTGCAATCCCCAATATTTCGCCTTCCTTCAGATCAAGGGAAACTCCTCGAACAATGCCGGATGTATGCACATCATTAAGTCGCAAGACAGACACATCGGTCGAGTGACTCTCGTGCGTCTTGCTTGCGACGAGCTCTCTACCGACCATCATCTTGACAATTTCATTCTCGGAGAGAGAGTCAGCTGGATGGGTTCCTATCCACCGGCCGTCGCGTAAGACCGTGACTTTGTCAGCGACTCTATACACCTCTTCTAATCGGTGCGATATGAAGATGATGGAAACACCCTCGCTGCGCAACCGACTCATTTGTTCGAACAGAGTCTCAACTTCCCTATCCGTTAAAGCAGAGGTTGGTTCGTCCATAACCAAGAGTGACGCATCCATTGAAAGAGATTTGGCAACCTCTATCATCTGCTGTTGGGCAATTGATAGATCCTTGATAATTGTCCTGGGGCTGATGTTCAATCCTAGACTATCCAAAATATCCGATGAGGCCTGATACAAATTCGACCAGTCTATTAGTCCAGGTATTTTCCCCTGCGGCTCACGGCCTAAGAAGATATTCTTTCCAATATCTATATAGGGGACAAGAGCAAGTTCTTGATGAATCATTGCGATTCCAAGATTTTGAGCCTCAATAGGGGTTTTAATATCTACTTCATAGCCTCTCCACTTCATAGAACCGCTGTCTTTGGACGAGGCCCCACTGATGATGCGCATTAAGGTGGATTTTCCTGCACCATTCTCGCCAACGAGAGCGTGAATCTCGCCTGGGTACACCTCAAGGTTTACCGAATCCAAGGCCTGGACACCAGGAAAGCTCTTTGAAATGGAGCTTAAGGATAATATTGGTTGATCCATACTTATTTGTTTCGAATGATTAGAAGCATAAAATAAATCCGTCTGTCTGGGGCATAACTTTAGCCCCAGACAGTATTTATGTATTCGCTACGGCGTTACAAGCGCCAAGTCAACCGGGATGTAGCTTTCTACTGATGCGCCACCCAGGTATGCAACTGCCTGTTCTACACCAAGCCGGCCCATCTCTGATGGCTGCTGCGCAACTGTCGCGGCCAGCTTGCCCGCATCAACGGCGGCAACAGCATCGTCAACGGCATCGAACCCAACAAAGGCGATCCCGGCTCGACCAGCTGCTTCCGCAGCCTCGATTGCGCCAAGAATCATCTCGTCGTTGTGTGCAAAAACACCGTTGATCTCTGGCTCTGCCTGCAGAATGTTCTCGAAGACCGTGAGGCCTTCCGCGCGGTTGAAGTTCGCTGTCTGTTGAGCAACGATTTCCACGCCAGAGCACTCTGCGGACATGTAGTCATTGAATCCCTGTCCGCGATCGCGGGCTGCCGATGTTCCGGCAATCCCTTCTAGTTCAACGGCCTTGCCTTCACCACCCAGCGCCTCACAAAGGAACTTGCCGGCCATGAAGCCACCAGCTACGTTGTCAGACGCAATGTGGGAGACAATCTCGCCACCGCTTGCACCACGATCGATGGTGAACACTGGGATGCCAGCATCGTTCGCCTTCTCAATCGAAGGTACGATCGCATCTGCGTCGGTGGGGTTGACCAGGATCACATCCACACCTTGCTGGATGAGATCTTCCATGTTGGTTGCCTCGATTGTTGAGTCATCCTGGGAGTCGACTACAACGAGCGTGACCCCAGCTGCTCCAGCGGCAGCCTCTGCGCCTTCTTTCAATGTCACAAAGAAGGGGTTGTTGAGGGTGGACAGGGACAGACCGATGGTTACATCTCCTGCCTCGACTGGAGCGGGCATGTCGCCACCCACTAGCGCCAAGTCAACCGGGATGTAGCTTTCTACTGATGCGCCACCCAGGTATGCAACTGCCTGTTCTACACCAAGCCGGCCCATCTCTGATGGCTGCTGCGCAACTGTCGCGGCCAGCTTGCCCGCATCAACGGCGGCAACAGCATCGTCAACGGCATCGAACCCAACAAAGGCGATCCCGGCTCGACCAGCTGCTTCCGCAGCCTCGATTGCGCCAAGAATCATCTCGTCGTTGTGTGCAAAAACACCGTTGATCTCTGGCTCTGCCTGCAGAATGTTCTCGAAGACCGTGAGGCCTTCCGCGCGGTTGAAGTTCGCTGTCTGTTGAGCAACGATTTCCACGCCAGAGCACTCTGCGGACATGTAGTCATTGAATCCCTGTCCGCGATCGCGGGCTGCCGATGTTCCGGCAATCCCTTCTAGTTCAACGGCCTTGCCTTCACCACCCAGCGCCTCACAAAGGAACTTGCCGGCCATGAAGCCACCAGCTACGTTGTCAGACGCAATGTGGGAGACAATCTCGCCACCGCTTGCACCACGATCGATGGTGAACACTGGGATGCCAGCATCGTTCGCCTTCTCAATCGAAGGTACGATCGCATCTGCGTCGGTGGGGTTGACCAGGATCACATCCACACCTTGCTGGATGAGATCTTCCATGTTGGTTGCCTCGATTGTTGAGTCATCCTGGGAGTCGACTACAACGAGCGTGACCCCAGCTGCTCCAGCGGCAGCCTCTGCGCCTTCTTTCAATGTCACAAAGAAGGGGTTGTTGAGCGTCGATAGAGATAGCCCCAAGGTAACACCCTCAGCCTCGGGTGCTGCTGAAGGTGCACACGCTGTGATTACCAAACCAAGGACAACAAGTAAACCTAGTATTGTTCCAATTTTTGTCTTCATTAGACCTCTCTCTAAATCTCCAACTAAAGAATTTGTGTCTCACGTAATCCAACGGGTTGTTTCTTTATCGATAAACCACCACCTCCTTTTTATTGACCAGACACTCGCATTGCTCTGTGAATCAACAATGCCAATGCGATCACAACACCTTTTACAACACTTTGATAAAAGGACGGGACATCAAGCAAGTTCAAACCGTTGTTGATGACTGCGATGATAAGCACCCCTAATAATGTGCCAAGCAAAGAACCATCGCCACCCTCAAAACTTGTCCCACCTACAACAACAGCGGCAATGGCATCAAATTCGAACCCCAGTCCAGCAACAGGTTGTGCTGAGTTCAATCTACCGACGAGGATCTGTCCAGCGAGAGCGGAGAGGGCACCTATGATCACATATGCGGCAGTGACGTATCGCTTAACTGGAATACCAGAGAGATGCGCTGCAACCTCATTGTTGCCGATTGCATAAATATACTCACCAAACTTCATCCTCGTCAGCGCAAAATACGCAACGAGAAAGATGAGCGTGGCGATGACGATTGGCATTGGAATAGAACCAAGATACCCAGCCCCCAAACTCCGAAAACCGTCAGGAAGTCCGGTCACCGGTCGTCCTTGCGTGTAGGTTAGTGCGAGTCCTCTGGCAAAGGTCATCATTCCAAGGGTCGCAATGAAGGGTGGGATACGAAACCGTGTGATGAGGAAACCATTTACGAAACCAAGAATCCCTCCTAGCGCAACACCGATTCCAATAGCAGCCGGGATGCTCATTCCTCCCTGGAGCAAATCTGCGGTGACTACGGCCGATAACGCCAGGATTGATCCAACGGATAAATCGATGCCCCTGGTGAGGATCACTATCGTCATCCCAACGGAGATAATTCCATTTATGGTTGACTGACGAAGTATATTGGTCAAATTGCCAACAGTGAGAAATCGATCGGATAGAAGTGACAGTGCCAGACAGAGCAACAAGAATGAAACAGCGATACCATATCGCTGTGCGATCGATCGCCAATCAATTCTTCTCTCTGTCTGTACTGCAATTTCGCTCACTTTAGAAGACTACTCCTGCGACTAATATGACGTTTGCGTAAGGGGAAAATTCACCTGTCCGCACAATTGCATAGGCGTGTTTCGTCTCGAGTTTGAATTGTTCGTGAGAAATCTTGTCAATGTGCGTGTCGCCTAAAATTTTGCGCAAAGATGCTTCGACTTGGGGATTATGTTCGCTTATCTCGTCGGCAATAACAGCACGCTCAACCTGCATTTCAATTAGGATCGTTTCCACAGTTTCCAAAAAACCGGGTGTGCCCTCCTTGAGGGCCAAGTCTATTCTGATAGCCTCTTCGGGTATTGGCAAACCGGCATCACATATCACAATTCGATCCATATGGCCCAGGCTTGCTACGACAGCTGAAATCGGCTGATTGATAATGCCTATTTTCTTCACAATACACCTCGTTCATTATCAAGAAGGTTGAGAACATTTTCGCGTGTGGGCATAGCGGGCTGCGCGCCCATCAAGGTCGTAGCCAACGCACCAGCGGCATTTGCTATTCGCGCACTATCATCGAGTGATTTTCCCTCAGCTATCGCTACGGCGAGTCCCGCAACAAACGCATCGCCGGCGGCAGTAGTATCCACAACATCCACTGTATGAGAGGCAATTTCGATGGCGGCTTCCTCGCCATCCAGAACCAGCGCGCCGCTTGCCCCCAAGGTCAATACAACTTGATTGACACCCAATGATTGCAGCTTTCGCGCAGCCGCTATCGTCGTGTTTGAATCAGTCAGCTCAATACCGGTCAATATACTGGTCTCTGTTTCATTTGGGACCACAACATTGATGCATTGAAGAAAATCATCAGAGAGCTCTCTTGCTGGAGCCGGGTTTAGTATCACGGTTGTATCCGTGTTTTGGGCAAGTTTTGCGGCGGTCATGAGACAGTCAAGGGGAACTTCGAGCGGCATCACGAGGACATCTGGGGGTTCGATTTCATCCCATGCAGCTTTAACATGTACTGGTTGAAGGAGCATATTTGCCCCCGAGGCAACGGCGATAGAATTCTGGCCACTCTTATCTACGGTGATCATTGCAATACCGGTAGATTCATTCTCATCTATGGAGATATACTGAACACCCACGCCTTCTCTCGTAAGATTTTCAACTAAGTCGTGCCCAAAACCGTCGTCTCCTACACGACCAATCATTGACACCTTGGCACCCATTCGAGCAGCTGCCACAGCCTGGTTAGCGCCTTTTCCCCCTGGAAATGTCCCGAAGTCTCGACCAAGTACGGTTTCTCCAGGGGTTGGCAGCCTTGGCACTCGCACAACTAAATCCATGTTCAGGCTACCAACAACGACAACATACGCCATCTTGGTTACTCCTTTACCTGACAGGAAGACCTCTCCACCAATACGGGTTTAAGGACCTCTCTTTTGACATCCGCAGTGGGATTCTGTAAACGGCGCATAAGTAGGTCTGCCGCCAGCATGCCCATCTCATAGCTTGGTTGGGCGATCGTAGTTAAAGGCGGGGTAGTAAAGGACGCAAGCGATATGTCATCAAAACCAATGATTGAGATATCGTTGGGAACGCGCTGACCCAATTCATTAATCGCGTGCAAAGCCCCAACAGCCATCATGTCATTGGTTGCAAAGATTGCGGTTGGTCTGAAGTTTTGTTCGAGGATGGTTCGAGCTGCCCTGTAACCCGATTGAGGTCTAAAGTCTCCTGCGATAATACTCTCCGCGTTCACAGTGGCGCCAAATTCAATAAGTGCTTTTTTATAGCCTTTCACTCGATCTGAGCTGGGTGTAAGAGACGAGGGACCACTAATGCATCCGATCAGTGAATGCCCTCGTTCGAGAAGATACCTTGTTGCGATGTATCCTCCCTCTTCGTTGTCCACCGAGACGCTGTCCAGCTCCGGCGCATCGAGATCCCTGTCCACGACGACTGCTTTTCCATTCCACCGCTCGACGAGCTTCAGTGATTCGCCGGAATCACCTGCAGAAACCAGGACAATGCCATCCACTTGTTTTGAAAGTAGAACCTCAAGGTAACGCACTTCTTTTTGAGGATCATCATCGGAATTGCATAAAATCACGTTGTATCCGGCTTCAAAGCTTGCATCTTCGACGCCTCGTAATACTTCGGCGAAAAATGGATTTGTACTGTCCGGGATGAGGAGACCAATGGTGTGTGTGCGTTTATCTTTTCGCCGTAGACTACTGGCAAGACGATTCGGCTCATACTGGAGCTTATCCATAGCTGCAAGCACTCGAACCTTCGTCTCTGGGCTCACGAATCGAGTTTCATTAATCACATGAGAGACTGTACTTACCGATACCTTAGCCTCTTCCGCGACCTCTCGAATGGTTGCCATACCCTCTCCCAGAAAAACGTTTGCGCTAACGTTTCGATAATGTGAAATATAGCACAAGTTATGGGGTCAAGTCAACCTTGTTTTCCTCAACTACCGATGATATTACGGGGAAGCCGAGGATTTTACCTGTGTGAGAACAAAATTACGAAGAGTCTCCATTATAAGATGGAGAAACCAGATCTGATCGGGTTATTGGACGAGAAAACACCCCTGTTCATGATATCTATCGAGAAGTAAATAATCGAAAACTGTGCGGTTAAGCAATATAGTGGCCGTTATATTGCATTAGGGGGTATGTTTGGTGGAGTTAGATGAGGGGTCTCTTTGGAGGGCTATTCTGCGGGAGAAAGCAGAGTGAGCAATTTACCGAGGGTCTCCGCTACAGTGTCTTCTGGCAGCTTACAGAAAAACTCAGCGTTACGGATGCGCCAATCCAAGTTCTTCACCTGGTCGGAGAGAACAACACCCTGGACTTCGCACTCCGTGGGTATCGAAACCTCGAAGGGATAGTCCTTGATCTGGCTTGTGATTGGACACAGGATCGAGAGACCGACTTTACCGTTGTATTCCCTAGGAGAGAGCACCAGCGCTGGACGGCGACCACCCTGTTCGTGCCCTGCCTGAGGGTTGAAAGATAACCAGACGACATCTCCTCTTTCTGGGACATAGCCTGCCATTACCAGACCTCATTCCCCATTGGATCTCCAAGATCGATCTCGGCGTGAGTGGTGTCCGCCGTCACTCCCTCCAGTAGTCCCTCACGCGAGTAGCTTGATGCGGGTGTCTCGATGATAATGTTT
>CBDVCG010000054.1:0-8783 GCA_965372425.1 uncultured Anaerolineales bacterium | reverse complement strand
GGAAAACAAGCGAGAACCCACATGCACTGTCGGAACTGCAGGGAGCTGAAACTCCGTACCCATCTCCTCAGATATGGAGATATCGTAGCGTCGTCGAGCACGTCTCTTTCGTGGCTGCTTGGGCATGATGTCGCGTGCGGCGCGCTCGATCTTTTTCGTGGTACGTGCTCGCCGTGCACGAACCTGATCGGAACGTCTCCCACTATGATCCAGTGTGTTCTCACTCACCGTCACGAACGTTCTCCGTAAGTTCTAACTAGTTTGTCCTTCTGGTCCTGTCGCTGGAAGGCAAGCTCGATCAACCTATCCAACAGATCACCGTAGTCCAACCCTGTCGCCTCCCAGAGTTTTGGATACATGCTGATACTCGTGAAGCCGGGAATGGTGTTGAGCTCATTCATGAATAGCTCCCCACTCTCTCGATCGAGTAGAAAGTCCACCCTTGCCATGCCCGCACCATCGATGGCCTTGTACGCATCCACCGCAAGTTTCCTTGCCATATCGGAGGTGGCGTCGTCTATCGGCGCCGGAATTAGCAATTCTGAATCATCATTTACATATTTTGCGTCGTAGGTGTAGAACTCATCGCTTGGGACGATTTCCCCAGCCACCGATGCAACAGGCTCTTCATTCCCTAATACGCTCACCTCGATCTCTCGCGCGTCTAGCCCTTTTTCTACTATGACTCGACGGTCATACATCGCCGCCTCCTGCAGACCTTCGATCAAGTCGGAGCGATGATTACAGCGGCTGATTCCTACGGAAGAACCGAGATTCGCAGGTTTTGTGAAGAGTGGGTATCCACCGATCGACTCCGCGCGATCCAGAGCAGCTTCTGCATCCTCTTCGAGAACTGTGGATGGAAAGACCACCCAGTCCACAACCGGAATTTCCTGAGCTCGCATCACATCCTTGAACAACGCCTTATCCATCGCAACCGCTGAGGCGAGAACCCCTGCCCCAACATAGGGAATGTCCGCCAATTCTAGAAGCCCCTGTACCGTCCCATCCTCACCATAAGAGCCGTGCAGGACGGGGAAAACTGCATCGATCTCATGGTTCTTTTCCATGCGATCTTCGTTTCTAAAATACAGGGAACCCCGCTCGGGTTCACCAAGCATTGTGACACGGCTCAAATCCTGGATGTCGCCTCTCTCAAACGATGAAAGCACTTCTTCACCACCAAACCAATGTCCGTCTTTCGTAATTCCGATCTCCACAACTTCGTATTTCGATGGATCCAATGCACTGATTACGGATCGAGCTGACATTAATGAGACTTCGTGTTCACCGGAGCGACCGCCGAATATGACTGCCAATTTGAGCTTGTCCATCATCATGCATTAACTCCCGACAAGCCCGCATCGCTCTCTTCCCAATCCCCAAATAGCTCGATCTCCAGCTCCAACTCCACACCAAACTGCGCGGCTACCTCGGATCTGGCGACCTGGATGAGTTCCCAGACATCTCGAGCACTCGCGCCACCTTCATTGATAAAGAAGTTGGCGTGTTTTTCGCTTATGGCTGCATTGCCGCGTCGAAGACCCTTCAATCCAGCCTCATCAATCAGTCGTCCGGCAAAATCACCTGTCGGATTCTTAAACATCGATCCCATGCTTGCTCCAGGAGGCTGAGCCTTTTCACGCTGGGCAACTAACGCCAGAATTTTTGCACGGCTATCCTCGACCGTGGACGGTTCCATCTTCAAGGTTGCAGACAGGACCACGGCATTTCCTGGCTTTTTCTTCAGCGAACTCTCCCGATAAGCGTAATCGAACCGCTCAACAGCCCAGGATTCCACGCTCTTACCCTGTTGCAAGATTTCTGCCATCAGTAGGTTTCCCGCCATGCACCCACCATGCGCGCCAGCGTTGCCCACGACGGCGCCGCCAATTGTGCCAGGTATGGTCGCCGCCCATTCCAGCCCCCCCCAACCTCGCTCCGAGGCCCTGCGGGAAATCGTGCCCAAACCCGCGCCGGATTCAGCTCTGACCCGCAAGACCTCTCCATCATCAATAAATTCGACAGCACGAGCTTTGTTCAAAATCACAACCTCACGAACCCCTCGATCTGAAACGAGCACATTGGACCCTCCGCCAAGAATGCGGAATCCCAATTTTTTCTCCCAGAGCCACTCGGCGATCTCAGCGAGTCTCCTGGCTGAATCCGCCGTAATGAGGATGTCTGCCTCTCCACCTATCCGTGCCGATGTGTAGGGTCCAAGCGGGACATCCTCCCGCAGCTCTGCGCCGAATGCGTCTTTCATTCGTTGACGCATCTCGACTGCGCTCGATCGAGCGGTCACAACTCCCGAACTCGATCGATGATGCGGTCCAGCACAACCTTCTCTGGCGCATCAATCCTGAGACTCCTCGGTCCGCCGGCGTATGCCGGTTCGACAGCTTTTTTCGCAGCAAGTCGTAACCTCAACTCCATGCGGCGATCAGCTTCGAAGATGCCCTTTCTCTTCTTAGCCATGGTCCACCTCTCCCTTTTGAAGATTTTTTAGCAGGAGTCTGCCAACCTGATTTCCGTCTCCTGCGCTCAATGTCAAAACGACCGAATCGCGCCTGACATGTTCCTCCAAGAATTGAGCTACATCCTTCAGGTCCGGAATATATCTGACCGATGGATGATTAATCTCGTTCGCAATCCTCTCCCCGCTCAGGTCCGGATCGCGGTTTTCCCGTGCGGCAAATACATCTGTAACAATCACTTCATCGGCGTCAGAAAACGCCTCTGCGAAATCCTGTAGCAAGGCAGCAACTCGCGAGTACGTGTGGGGTTGAAAGATGGCCCAAATTGTCTGGCCTGGATATCGATTTCGCGCCGCAGAGAGGGTCGCCTGGATTTCAGTCGGGTGATGGGCATAATCGTCGACCACCGTAACCCCTTGAACCTCTCCCAGGATTTCAAATCGTCGCCTAATCCCCCGGAACTCCGCGATCGCATCTCTGGAGTCTTTGAATTCGATGCCCTCGTGATCCGCTACTGCGATCGCTGCGAGAGTATTTTTAACATTGTGTTCACCAGGAAGCCTGGTCCGCACCAGGCCGAGTGTCACACCCTCGCGTATGACAACAAAGTCCATTCCGCCAGCAGAGTTAATTTGTTGGTCCACTGCCTGCCAGTCCGCATCCCGTGCAAAACCGAACGTTTGCCTCTCACACCCCTGGGGTTTGAGATTTAAAGCTTCCTGATCATCAGCGCTGACGATGAGGAGCTCGGTCACGCGATCGGCAAAAGTCGCAAATGTCTCACGAAAGGACTCCGGGGTCGGAAAACAATCAGGATGATCGTGTTCTACATTCGTGATCACAGCCACCTCGGGCTTCAAGCCCAGGAAGGCGCCCTCATACTCATCGGCTTCAATCACAAAATGATTCCCGTGCCCTGCTCTTGCGTTCCGGTCGTAATTCTGAAGCATCCCACCGACAATGAACGACGGATCCAATCCAGCCTGGTCGAATAGCCAGGCGATGATGCCCGTCGTCGTGGTCTTCCCATGCGTCCCAGCGACCGCAATCGTCCGTTTTCCCTCTGTGAGTGTGGGCAGGAAGATGTCCCGGCGAAGCACAGGGATGCCCCGCTCATCAGCAGTCTGCAGTTCGATATTGGTTTCAGGCACCGCTGAGGAGGCCACCAAGAGGTCCACGTCATGCACGTGTTCTGCTCGATGGCCGTATCGAATATCGACACCTGCATCCTCAAGCGCTTCCGAATACACCGAAGTCTCCCTATCCGATCCTGTCACGGTCTCTCCGCGATCATGCAAAACCCATGCGATGGCCGACATACCTGCGCCACCAATGCCCACCAGATGGACTGCGCGGCTCACACAAACACCACGATGATGAAGACAAAAACGACTCCAACAGCAAAATAAATCTGCGGTATGGGCAGCAGTTCAGGGGGCAGGTATGCCACGATGCTGTCAATCTGCTGCGCCAAATCGGACCCTTCTGGCGGCATCATGACAAACGGCGTTGGATAATTCAGCTCGTGCATGAAATACCAGAGTGAACCGAAGATTAAGAACCCGTTCAATGCCCCCAGGAATATGCCTAACAGCACGTCCTGGAGTCTTTCTCGAGCGAGTTTGGGCTGCAGCGCCCGGATGTGCGGAGTCTGATACCCAAAAATTGCAAGTAAAATGATCAATCCTCCGCGGATGAGTAATTGCGTGCCAGGAGGCTGCAGCGTAAGCGCCGTTGTAAAAGGTTCGACATGGAATTCCAAGATCTGAATGATAAACAACGCCAGGATCACGGAACTGGTGACAAGAAGTTCCTTGGCCCATCCCCGAGTGGCGCCAATCACAGCGAACAACGCGATGAGGAGCACGAAGAGCACAATCAGGCTAATCACTCTCGCCTCCAGGTCCTTGCGTCAGATTGATAATCTCGTTGGCGATGATCTCCGCTGCGTCCGGGCGGGCCAGCAATCTTGATGCTGCGCTCATCGCCTCCAGGCGAACATCATCGGTGAGGAGCCCCTGCAACATCGGAAGGAGCTTTTCAGATAATACGGCATCCTCGAGCACAACCGCGGCGCCTTCTGCCTCGAGGTAGGCAGCGTTCGTCTTCTGGTATCGCCACGCATGTGGGTAAGGCACGAGGACTGCGGGCAGTCCAAAGAGGGGAAACTCTCCCATCGTGGCAGCACCTGCTCGCGACACAGCCAAATCTGCGGCGGCCAGCGCGAATGCCATCTCCTCATGCAGATAGGCATAAGGATGGTATCGATGTGCCAGGTCAGCCGGTAGTTTTTCCTGTCGCGCAGCAGTTTCCGGATAATCCAATTCACCCGTGATATGCAGGACCTGGGCAAGTTCGAGCACCTCGGTGAGTACATTCCAGAGCGCCTCGTTAATCGAGCGCGCACCGCGGCTCCCTCCGAATACAAGAATCACGGGAACTCCATCCTGTAGATCCAGCGCCTTCCGGGCATCTTCTCGATTGACGTTCTCCACATCGTAGCGCGTCGGGTAGCCGCTCACCACGATATTCTTTCCTTGTTTGTAATACTTGCGAGACTCATCCGTCGTAATCGCGATGATGTCTGCTCGACGGCTGATGATCTGCAGCGCAAGCGCTGGTTCGAGGTCGGGGACAAAGCACGCTGTGCGTGTATCCCCTCCCGCAAATGCGACGGGTACAGCCACGTACCCTCCTGTGAAAAAGAGCACATCGGGTTGGAACTCCTGAATCAGGCTCCGAGCTGCCCTCCAGCCGCGCATCAACTGCATGGCATTCCCAGGCGCTCTTCGCAATCCAACACCATGTATGCCCGCAGCCGGAATGGATGTGAAGGGGATTCCCGCTCGCTCCACGAGCGCAGCTTCCATACCACCTTCTCCGCCGACCCAGAGCACTTTAGCGCTCTCGCCGAGCGCGGCGACGACGGCCAAGGCGGGGTACACGCCGCCCCCCGTCCCGCCCGCCGATACTAAAACTCGCAACAAGTCCTCGCTTTCTATTTTCGAGTGACACCCTGCGGGATACATTCAATAGCAGGCCTATCCCGGCGAGCGTGATGACAAGACTCGATCCTCCATAGCTGAAGAAAGGTAAGGCATTTCCTGCAAAGGGAAGCAGCCCCAGCAGCACGGACATGTTGATCAGCGCCTCCGCCCCTATCCAGAACGTGACGCCGCTTGCAATCAACATGGACAGACGGTTTTCAGATTTGTTTGCGATTAAAAATCCTCGCCAAAGCAGCAGGCAAAAAAGAGCCAATACAGCGAGGGCGCCAATGAGACCAAGTTCTTCTCCCACGATCGCATACACGCTGTCCGTGTGTGGCGCGGGTAAAAAACCAAATTTCGCTCGGCTTGCACCGAGACCTCGACCCAAGAGACCACCCGAATAAAACGCCTGTAAGGACTGCTGAACGTGGTAGTGCGCTTCTTCAATATCCACCAAACCCTGCTGATATTGGAACCATCGATTAGCGCCGGTTTGATGTAATTTCATGACAAGAAATCCGACGAAACCGCCCCCCAATCCGAAAGCGAACGATTGTATGGGATGCGCACCTGCCAGGAAAAACATCGTGAGCGCCCCAAGACCGATGGTCACACCGGCGCTCAAATCTGGCTGCACGATGATGAGCCCGCCGACGATGCCGACGATGAAGATCAGCGGCCAGAAACCATAGCCCATATCACCCAATTTCTCACCTTTTGATTCCATCCATACTGCGAGGTAAATCACCAGGGCGAGTTTCGCCATCTCCGAGGGTTGAACAGAAGCGCCCAGGAATGCGCGCTTGTATTCACCGCCCACATTTACGATTAGAACTGCGAAGAGTATGGCGATCGTCCCCAGGATGAGCGGTAGCGCCAATTTTTTCAACCACTCCAGCGGGAACCATGCCGCCACGAACATCACCACCAGCGCCACACCAAGATTTAGAAGTTGACGATAAAAGAGTGCATTGCGGTCCTGATGCAGCCGCCAGGACACGTCCCAGCTCGCTGAATAGACCATGACCATTCCAAACACAATCATGACTGCAACCAATATCAACAGCCACGTATCAAATCCAAGCTCGAAGCGCTTCGGCTTGATTGGATCGGGTGAAGTCGTCGCGCCAATCACATCGCCCTCACTAAGTCCAGGAATTTATCCCCGCGAGCTTCATAATCAGGAAAGGCGTCAAAGCTCGTCGCACCTGGTGAGAGAACGACCACATCTCCCGCCTCGGCGACATCCTTTGCTATTCCGACCGCGTCTTCCATCCTCTCGCACCGTCTCATCTGAAGGAATTCACCTTCGTCAAGGACGTTCTTCACAGCACTCTCGATTTTTTCCGCAGCCTCACCGAAGAGGATCAAATGTTCCACCCCCTGGAGCACTTCAACTGCGAAGTTTCCCCAGTTCAAATCTTTATCACGACCCCCAGCGATGAGCACAAGCGGTCGAGAAAATGCATGGATGGCCGCGAGGGCGCGATCCGGGGTGGTCGCAATAGAATCGTTGTACCAGTCGACTCCAGCAATCGTGCGCACGAACTCCAGCCTATGGGGTACGCCTTCAAATCTTTCGATCGCAGGTCCGATCGCTTCCAACGGCAGATCTGCCGCCGCGACGATGGCAGTGGCTGCAAGTACATTCGAGAGGTTATGTTTTCCGACCAGAGGGACCTGCTCGACCGAGCAAATGAACGAATCGATCCCTTCATGCCGCATACGGATCTGCCCAGCGGATATATAGCTCCCTTCTCCGTCGATCGGATCATCCCATCCAAAACTTATCAAGCGCTCGATCACCTTGTCCTTCAGTCCCCAGACGAGGGAATCATCACGATTCAAAACCATCCTGGAGCCTTCAGACTGATTCAGGAGAATGCGAGCTTTGGCAGATGCATATTTCTCCATCGATTTATGCCGATCAAGATGATCAGGCGTGAGATTCAAGTAAGCACCTATCTGGGGCGATATGGTCATAAGCTCAAGCTGAAAGGACGAAAGTTCCATCACGACCACATCGGATGATTTTATTTCCCCGATATCGTTGAGCAATGGGCGGCCGATGTTGCCGCCAAGCCAGACGGTTCGATCCGTGTCGCCGAGGGCCTGTTCTGCGATCCTTGCAACCAGTGTTGTTGTCGTCGTCTTTCCGGCTGACCCGGTGATCCCAATCACAGGAGCAGGACAGTTTTCCAGGAAGATCTGGGCGTCGTTTGTGATCGGGATGCCATCTTCACGCGCTTTTTCAGCCAACGGAATGTCCGCGGGAACACCGCCCGACAGACATAAAATGTCGGCGTCATCAAGCAGTGAAGTCGGATGTTCTCCGAGCACGTATGTCACCTTCAGATCGACCAATTCAAGCTGCTCCTTTTCAAGCTCCTCGGAGGGTTTCAAATCGGAGAGGACCACCTCCGCCCCGCGAGCAGAGAAATACTGTGCAAGCGCTTTGCCTTGCCGTGCCAGCCCTAACACTACGACTTTTTTTCCAGCCCACTCAAGCATCGAACCACATCGGATGGTCTAGGCCGCTTTCTCCTCAGGGACCACATCAGATCGACTCGTCGGTTCCTTGCCTGCACTTTTGGAGCGACGTTTTCGATTTTGTTCCTCGATGCCAACCCAGTAGTGATCCGGCATAACCGTCCTGGCTGACTTGACCTCTATCCCCGAGATGGTGCCATCACCACCATTCAGCGTGGCAGGGTTCACCAAGCAGTGAGTCGGTTTTTTTCCAAATTTATCGGTGTAGAAAGCTACGGCCTGATTGACTTTCTCCTGTATTGAGTTGGGTCCGTCGTCGAACCACAGCATTCCGATTTCCATGATTTCGTGCCTCCTTATACAAGCGCGAGTGCGACCCCGAACATGCCGGTCAATAGAGCAACGAGCCAGAATCGCTGAACGATTTGGGTTTCACTCCAACCCTTTAATTCGAAGTGATTATGAAGCGGCGCCATACGAAACAACCGGCGACCCTTGGTTATTCGAAAATAAGCCACCTGCAGAATGACGCTCATGGTCTCACTAAAAGGGATAATGGCGATGACAGGGAGCAGGATCCATTGACCCGTCATGAGGGCGACCACCGCAAGCGTAGCTCCAAGCGAGAGAGAGCCGGTATCTCCCATAAAAAGCTCGGCCGGGTGAGCGTTGTACCAGAGAAACGCAAAGACAGCGCCCACAACGGTGAAACAGAATCGAACGAGGAAGACCTGACCCTGCAGAATGGCAATCCCACCGAAGACTGCGAACGCGGTGGCTGCGATCAATCCCGCTAACCCGTCGAGCCCGTCCGTCAGGTTCACCG
>CBDVCG010000053.1:0-8908 GCA_965372425.1 uncultured Anaerolineales bacterium | reverse complement strand
CTCCCCATGCCCCAGGATTTTCTTTTAGAGGCAGGTGGATCACACATAGTGCAGGTCAACACGAATCTCGAGGGTGAAATTCGCGAGTTGACCGTGCCATACCTCTCGCTACAAGAGGGAGAATCTTCCGACGCGGAAATCATATTCCGCCTCTATCATGATCCGGCCGATCCAGCACCTCTTGCCACTGCATCCTTCTCAGGCTCGTTGTCCGCGGTGGAGGAGATTCCACTCGATTTGAGTTTTGATCGAAGCGTTCCTGTCGATTCAGAGACGACTCTCTTCCTGAAAATTGATAATGCCGGAAATGCTCCGATAAAAATGCGTGGATCGGTGATCGTCCATGAAACGACATGGGATGACGGGCTGCCATGGGGAATCGATGGGAAAGGCTTGGGCGGTCGGTACGGTACACGGAATCTCGAGCTCTATTGGCCTGATGAACAGGACGAGGATCAAAATGGGATTTCGGACAAGCTCGAACGTATCGCCGACTTTTTCGATGAAGGCGATTATCTCACCATATCCTCCAACCGTCAGTATGGCACTATCCCACGGGTCCCCAGCCGATATCCCTTAACGACGGCGTATTACCGGGCTCTCCTGGGTTGTCCTGAACCGCTTGATATTCTCAAGTGTGCCGAGGATGCTCAGCCCGGGGAGATTCAAGGCGAACTGGGATATTCGTTGTTCAAGGTTTACGAGAGCAATCCGAGCCTCGGTCCGATTGAGATAAGCGATCAACGTGCTGAAGAGGCATTTACGGTTTACGACCACCCTAAAGTCTTAATCTTCAAGAAGGATGGCTCATTCTCACGTGAACGTGTAATGGAGCTCTTGTCCACGGTGGATGCGTTTGAGGCTGCACATGTTCTGCCAAAAGATGTGGGTGAGCCGCCAAAAGACCTTCTCCTCTCTGAAAATCGCTGGGAAGCTCAACAGCAGGAAGGTACCTGGTCAGAATTATTCAGCCGGGATGGGCTCATCCACAGTTCGGGTATCCTCACTGCCGTCCTCTGGTGGGTCACAATTGGTGTGATCGGAATCCTCCTCTACCCGATCACACGAGTCGCATTTAAAGGACTATCTGATGGGGGTTTTCCTCTCGCTCGACTAACGGCCTTACTTCTTCTTTCCTGGGGAGTGTGGTTTTTAGGGAGTATGGGCGTGAAAGTGACTGTCCTGCAGATACTCCTCGTTCTACTGCTGCTCATGGCGATTTCATTTCTCTTCGGTTACCGAGATCTTGAGGAGATCAAACGATTCTTTCGGGAAAATAAAAGGGAAATCCTCATCATCGAAGGCATTGCCATCGGCTTCTTCCTGCTTGATCTAATCATACGCATCGGCAATCCAGATCTATGGCATCCTGCAAAGGGCGGGGAAAAACCCATGGATTTAGCTTATCTCAACGCGGTGCTGAAAAGCTCTACCTTCCCTCCCTATGATCCCTGGTTCGCCGGTGGGTATATCAACTATTACTACTACGGTTTTGTGATTGTGGGCATCCCGGTTAAGCTGTTAGGGATTCCTCCTACCACGGCCTACAACCTCATCATTCCGACACTGTTCTCACTGCTGGCGTTGGGCGCCTACAGCGTAGCCTACAACCTTGTAGCCGCATCAAAGAGATCGCTCAAGAACTGGCGGATTGCCAGCCCTCGATTGGCGGGTATTTCCGCTGCGATCATTCTCGTGGTCCTTGGGAATCTTGGAACCGCGCGCATGTTCTATGAAGGTTTCAAGCAAATGGGAACCACCCCCGGGACAGAAACGAGAACCTTTGTGGTTGGGGCGACACAGGCAGCGCGAGGGGTGGGGGAGTATCTCACCCGGTCTGATCAAATGCCGTACCCACTCGATCAATGGTATTGGAACCCGAGCCGCGTCATCACGCCTGGGGAGGGTGAAGCCGGTCCGATTACCGAGTTCCCTTTCTTCACATTCCTCTACGGCGACTTGCACGCGCATATGATTAATCGACCCATCACGATCCTGGCGCTGGCCTGGGGGATCGCCTGGCTTTTCTCGGCTGAAAAACGCAAGTCACGTCGTTGGATCGACGTCGCCGCAGCTCTCGTCGTCGGCGGCGTGGTGTATGGCGCTCTGCGGCCAACGAATACTTGGGACTTCCCGGTTTACTGGGTTTTAGGTGTGGCTGCCTTGCTCTACGCCGTTTGGCTGAGGTATCGAAAGTTGGGGTGGAAGCAAATTCTCGAAGCGGTCTTATCCGTTGCCGCACTCATAGGCCTGGCTCAACTGCTCTACCAGCCCTATCACATATCTTACGGACAAGGTTACGTGTCTGCAGACCTCTGGGAAGGGTCGCTTACGCCTATCATGGACTACCTTACCGTGCATGGGCTATTTCTATTTGTGCTCATCTCATGGATGACGCTTGAAACCAGGGCCTGGATGGAAGAGACGCCTCTAACAGCGCTTATGCGCTTCAAGCCCTATATGGGCTTAATCGGGGCCGGGGTTCTCTTATTCTTCGCCGGCGTGGGTTTGATGCTTGGTCTTGGGTATGCCGTCGTCCTTTTCGTGATTCCAATGGGCATATGGTCTGTGATCTTATTATTCCGACCGGGCATGCGTGTAGGGAAACAAGCTGCCCTGGTTATGGTCGGTGTAGGTCTGGCGCTTACATTTGGGGTCGAGATTATTGTCATTCGCGGTGACATCAGCCGCATGAATACAGTATTCAAGTTCTACCTGGAGGTGTGGGAATTATTCAGCCTCGCAACCGGCGCTGCGATTGCATGGTTGATTGCCGACTTGCCTTTATGGAAACCCAATACTCGAAGAGTTTGGGGTTTGCTTTTGGGAATCCTAGTCTTCGCGGCTGCGCTATACCCATTGCTCGCGAGCATCGCAAAGATCAAGGATCGTATGGCGCCAAGTGCCCCCGCCACCTTAGATGGCATGGAATTTATGCCCTACGTGACGAACTACGGAGAAGTGGGGGAACAGATTGATTTTGGTGAAGATTACGACGCAATCTTATGGATGCAGGAAAACATCGAGGGCAGTCCTGTGATTGTGGAAGCAAATGTGCCTGAATACCGCTGGGGCTCTCGAATCACGAACTACACCGGACTCCCAGCTGTTCTGGGTTGGCGCTGGCATCAAACCCAGCAGCGAATCTCGGCAGTAAATCATGGTGTTGATACGCGCCTTTTCGATATCACCAATTTCTATCTCACCCAATCTGTGGACGAAGCGCTTGAATTCCTCGCCGCCTATAATGTGAAATACATCATTGTTGGGGGTCTGGAGCGAGCTTATTACGATCAGGTGTCTCCGTGCCGGCCGGATGAAACAGGGACCGGCGTAACCTGTGATTTGCGCGGTTGGCCGATGGGAATGCCGACAGCTTTCGATGTGCATCCAGCAGAATGCGTGCCTCTTGAACCTGACAATGACAGTTCTGCCTTAAGCTGCTCTCCCCAGGGCTTAATTAAGTTCTCCCTTATGGAAGACATGGGTCTGCTGAAAACCGTCTATAAGGGTGGTAATACAACCATCTATGAGGTCGTGAAGTGATCATCACCATCCTCAAGTGGTGGTTCGTGTCTTCGCTCATTGGCGCACTCGCATTTCCAATCGCCTGGCGTCTATTCAGCCGCCTCCCTGATCGGGGTTATGGCCTCAGTCGTGTTCTTGGTCTCCTATTTACGGGGTACGTGTTCTGGTTGGGGGGCACATTTTCGTTGCTGGGAAATAACACTGGGGGCGCTTTCACTGCGGTTTTAGTGCTCCTGGGATTGAGTCTCTGGAGCGTACGGGGATCGTGGATCGATTTACACTTATGGCTGCGAGATCATTGGCGGGCAATTTTAGTCATAGAACTGCTTTTTCTTATAGCTTTCATTGCGTGGGCTTTTGTACGGGTAAACAATCCCGACATCGCAGGTACCGAAAAGCCGATGGAATTGGCATTCGTAAATGCTATTCTAGGCTCAGATAGTTTCCCCCCGAAAGACCCCTGGTTGTCCGGGTATGCCATCTCTTACTATTATTTTGGTTATATTCTTCTCGCGTTGCTCACTTTGCTGACCGGAGTCAACGCTGGCGAGGCTTTTAATCTCGGGAACGCTCTCTGGTTCGCATTCGTTGTGGTGGGTACATACTCAATCATCTACAACTTGGTGGCCTACGCTCGAGGCGGCAAAGCGAAGCTGGGGGCGCCTTTATTGGGGCCTCTTTTTGTCTTAATCACCGGAAATCTGGGGGGATTTCTCGAACTATTGCACGCGCGATACATTTTCTGGCGGATGACACACGGCGGGCAATTGACCTCACCTTTCTGGACATGGCTTGGACTGGATAATCTTGAGACCCCTCCAACTGCGGATATCTCATGGATTCCGACGAGACATTGGTGGTGGTGGCGTGCTTCGCGCGTCATCCGAGATCGTGACTTATTGGGCGTTCCCATTGGGAATCAACCGATAGACGAATTCCCGTTCTTCTCCTTTTTGCTGGCAGATAATCACCCCCATTTGCTCGCCATGCCATTCGTGCTTTTGGCGATTGCGTTAGCCCTCCAGGTTTTTCTCTTGGGTCGCCGGGACGGATTTCGGTTGGGTCCAATGAGGAGATTCCCATCATGGAGCCGGAGAGTCGCTCTGGGAGCGTTTATCCTCATACTCTTCGTCGCTGCTCTCAGTCAGGGTAACATCGCCGGTCAAGATGGCCTTAGCTTCGGTGGGGCGCTGCTCTCGCTGCTGAAGAACATGACCTTCGTGGGAATCGCGTTTGCCCTGATTGCGTTATTAATTGCGATGTTGACTGGCGTGCTGCCTTCATCACTATCACGGATCGAACTTCTCTTTGCAGCGTGGTTGTTCGGAGGCCTGGCTTTCTTGAACACGTGGGACTTCCCCATCTATCTTAGCCTGCTCTTGATCGTGATAGCATGGGGGAGCAGATGGCTGCCTCTTAGCCGTGCGGTGACAAACATCTTGCTGACCACGCTCGTGGTGGCTGTGGGTGGATTTTTACTCTATCTGCCGTGGTACCCCTCTTTTTCCTCACAGGCGGGGGGAATTCTCCCGCATTTGATGCTGCCGACCCGCTTCGTCCATTTTCTTGTGATGTTCCTCGTCCTCCTATTGCCGATCCTTGTCTGGCTCATCGATCGGGCGCGCACGAAGTGGCAGAGGGGGGATCTTAAACGACTGCTTGTCATTGGGGTGGGTGTGCCCTTTGGACTATTAATATTTTCCTGGCTTTTGGCGGTTGTGGTGGGCTGGTCTCAATATCGCGTTGATCCCGTAGCCTTCGAGGGGTTGCTTGGGGCTCTCGGCGCGATGGATATCAGCACCGGGATTAGTGCGACGATCCTGAGTCGGATTACGCAGTCCTGGACGGCGATATTGCTCGGCTTTATAATCGGCGCAGCCGCTGTGCTGCTCTTACGAATGCTGCCGCCATCTCAAAGTGAAGATCCTGAGCGACCTGGCGCCTGGGTGCTCATTACCTTTTTTATCCTCATTGGCGCACTTTTAATCATCGCTCCAGAGTTTGTCTATCTTAAAGATCAGTTTCTCCTGCGAATGAATACTATTTTCAAATTCTACTATGCTGCGTGGATCCTATGGGGACTCGCTGCGGCTTACGGGACTTACGAGGTTTGGCGGAAGCGCGGTGTTTGGTGGACGGCTGCGAAAATCATCATCACCGTCCCGCTCCTGCTTGGTCTCCTCTATCCAATTTTATCCGTTTGGACAAAGACCAGTGGATTCAACCCGCCTTTTGATCGAACTCTCGATGGCACAGAGTATATTGCGAATATATATCCCGACGATTATGATGCCATCCAGTGGATCTCCGAGAATCTCGGTGATGGTGTGATTGCGGAAGCCATTGGTGGGAGCTATACGTATTATGGCCGCGTCTCCGTTCACACAGCTCTGTCTACGGTGCTTGGGTGGCCGGGTCATGAAAGTCAGTGGCGAGGCGGCGGGGCGGAACAAGGTTCACGCGAGAATGACATTCGGACGCTTTACATGTCAATGGATTGGTCTCAGACAGAAAATATCATCAATAACTACGGCATCGACTACGTGTTTGTTGGCGGGCTGGAACGCAATCTGTACGAACCAGTGTTTGAACAGAAATTTGATAAGTTTACCGACCTCATCTATGAGAATGATCAGGTACGTATTTATCGAGTCAGGAGTGACATGTGACTGAGCGGAAGACAATTCTCTCGGTTGGCACGGTGACGCTCAGTCTGCTCATTGCCATATTTGTGCTCTCGAGGTTTGTGGATCTGGGCAGATTTCCCCTCTCGAATCAAGAATCACTCCATGCTCTGACTGCCTTGAGCGAGACAGATAACGCTTCGCCTTTTTGGCCGCCATCAGAAGAAACCTCACCCATTAGTGCAGCCTACAATACGTTTACGGTCTTTCTGTTTGAGCTGGTGGGGGATTCAAATTCTACCGCTAGGCTGATCGCGGCTTTATCAGGCATTGGAATTGTCCTCAGTCTGGTTCTCTTGAGGCATAGGCTAGGGGGCGCGCAACTATTAATGCTCTGTGCGATTTTTGCACTCTCGCCCGTCCTCCTTACCACCAGTCGAACCGCTGGTGGGACTGCAATCTCTGTATTTGGACTCACGCTCACGATGAGCATACTCATCAGTGAAACATATCCCGGGGATTCCACTGCCAGGTACAAATGGGCGGCGGCTGCTCTGGGTCTGACCATTGTTTCTGGCGTAACGGTCTTCGTGGGATTGATGGGCCTGGTGATCGCGTATTTGCTCTCACGATTATCGAAATCCTGGTCCTGGCGATCGGTTTTTTCTGAACACGCTCTTCTAAGCTTTCGGTCAAATCTCTGGATCATGCTCTTAAGCATGGTCGTGATCGCCGCTGGATTTGGCCTGATGATTGGAGGAGTCCAGGGTTTCTCTGAATCGCTGTCCCTATGGCTGATGGGCTGGACAGGTGAGAGCACGCTATCTGTTGGAACCTACCTGGTCTCTCTGCTGCTGTATGAACCATTGGTGCTGGTCTTCGGGATTATCGGTGGGGTCCGAGCGATCCTGAAGGCAGATGTATTGGGGAAAGCGGCAGTCTGGTGGGCCTCAGGTGCGTTTATTGCTGGTCTTATCTATCCTGGAAGAAACGCATCCGTCCTGGTTTGGGTTATCGTACCTCTGGGCTTCCTAAGCGCCCAAGTCCTTGTGGAGTTGCTAGAACGGATATTAAGACGCAAAACCTGGCTTGAATTTCTTGGTCTTGTGTCGGTAATCTCCGTCATTGTTGGCATAGCAACCTTATTTTTCCGGGGATTCGCAGCGGGATTCGGTCCTACTTTCGCGACGCTTGATCCCACAATGAGTCTGATGATTGCACTCGCATTATTCGCTCTCGTAGTTCTCGTCTTGATCTTATTTGGTCTTGGTTGGTCTTGGTCCCTTGTGATCGATGCCGGCGGAGCTGTACTAGTCGTAGCATTGTTCACTGTCACGCTTGCTGCTGCCTGGAGATTGAATTTTTCGCCATGGACAGCGACGTCTCAACTGCTCTGGAATTCTGAAGCGACGACGAAGGGTGTCGATCTCGTTGTTGAGACCCTGGAACATATTTCCATCAAGGAGGTAGGTAGAAGGGATAGTTTGCCGATCGAGTTTGGATCTCCTGTAATTCCGGCGCTTGCTTGGGCTTTACGAGATTTTAATACCCCTTCCGATGATGTATTCGCGAATCTCGATCCTCCACCTGCGGTTCTGGTGTTGGAAGATGAGGAATTGTCCATCGCCGGGGCGAATTACATCGGGCAAGGATTTACAGTTGTGGAACGACCCGCCTGGGCGGGTGTGCTTCCTCCAGATGTCGTAGGGTGGTGGTATTTAAGAAATGCTCCGTCACAACCTGAAACGTGGCTGGTTCTCATCCGCGCCGACCTGGCATATCTAGGCGCGTTGGAAACATCAGCTCCATAATCATTGAGGCATGAATGGCAACAGCTAAGATCATCGCTATTGATGGCCCGGCTGCCGCTGGAAAATCAACGTTGGCCCAGGCTTTGGCTGCCTCCCTCGGGTATCTTTATTTCGATACCGGGGTGATGTATCGTGCAGTTACGCTTGCTGTCTTACGCCAGAGGATAAGCATCGATGATGAAAGCGAGGTCTCCATCACTGCTCAAAACATAAACCTGGATGTCCTCGCGCCCAGTATCGAAGACGGGCGACCGTATGATGTCATCATGGACAGTGAGGATATAACCTGGGCGATTCGCACGCCCGAAGTTGACGCTAAAGTCTCGAAGGTTTCTACGTACTCGGATGTTCGTGCAGCGATGACGATTCGCCAGCGTGAAATCGGTTTGCGGGGCGAAGTCGTGATGGTGGGACGTGATATTGGAACGGTCGTATTGCCCGAAGCTGATTTGAAAATCTACCTTGATGCGTCTGTAGAGGAGAGAGCTCTGCGGCGGTTCAAAGAATGTGCTGCGCGTGGTGAGCAAGTAAGCTTTGATGATATCCTAACCTCCATGCACGCAAGGGACCGCCTCGATTCAACCAGGGAACTGGCGCCATTGAAGGCAGCCGACGATGCGATCATTGTAGATAGTTCGGAATTGGACGAACACGAGGTCTTGTTGAAGGTGCTCGAACTTGCTGGGGCTGATTTTAGCGTTGGCGATACCGAGAAAGTGATCCCCTGATAGATCAGGCGCTGAGAGTCTATGAAGAAATTCAATTTACCAACTTTGTTGACCTGCACTGTACCCGATGAGCGGAGCAGCTGATGGGAACGGCATCCGTCAATGCAGAGCAGAAGTCTCCATACGACCACGAGTCCTTGCAGTTCCAGCGAAACATCCTCCGCTGGATGATGCGCCACATTGGCCTGAGATCCCCCGCCCACGGCCTGTCGGCGGC
>CBDVCG010000052.1:0-8951 GCA_965372425.1 uncultured Anaerolineales bacterium | reverse complement strand
GTTTGGCGCAACACAAGAAAAAGCCCGACGGATCCCGTCGGGTTCTTTTTTGTGGTTATCGAACGGAATGTATAATCTAATTTAGGGAAAAGCCATGGCAAAAACAAAAACCCAATTTACCTGTCAGCAATGTGGGCGTACCGCAGCGAAAGCGCTCGGCCGCTGCCCACAGTGTGGCGAATGGAACAGCATGGTAGCCGAAAGTGTCAGGTCCGATCGGTCCGTGCGATCTTATTCGTCCGAGTCCAAGCCCGTACGTTTGGCTGATATTGATGGCGAGGTCAACGAGCGGATCCAGCTTCCCATCGAAGAGTTCGCCCGCGTTCTGGGCGGCGGGATCGTGCCCGGTTCCGTCGTTTTAATCGGGGGTGACCCCGGTATCGGGAAATCAACACTGCTTCTTCAGACGGCCATTGCGGTAGCATCACGTGAGACTGTGCTCTATATCTCTGGTGAAGAATCCGAACGCCAGATCAAGGCTCGTGCACATCGCTTGAGCGATCAAGAGGATGCCTCTGATGAACTTTACTTACTCGCCGAGACCAATCTTGAGATCATCATCTCCCATCTTCGTAATCTAAGACCTACATTGGTGGTCGTGGATTCAATCCAGACCATGCACCATCCGGATCTCGATGCCAGCGCAGGATCGATTTCTCAAGTGCGTGAATGCGCGCATCGGCTCCAGGGACTGGCGAAAGAATCCGGCACGGCCGTGTTTTTGGTCGGGCATGTGACCAAGGAAGGGGCGATCGCCGGTCCGAAGGTCATGGAACACATCGTAGATACTGTCCTCTATCTGGAGGGGGATGCCTACCACGCTTATCGACTCCTGCGTTCGGTCAAGAATCGTTTTGGTGCGACGACCGAAGTTGGCGTATTTGAAATGAGGGAAAAAGGCATGGTTGAGGTGCTCAACCCGTCAGAGGCGTTCCTTGCAGAGCGTGTCCGGAATTCGCCTGGGTCCTCGGTAGCTGCGACGCTTGAAGGTACCAGGCCGCTGCTCGTTGAGGTACAGGGTCTCACAAGTGCAACTTCGTTCGGCCACCCCAGGAGGACGGCAAATGGGGTAGACATGAATAGGCTGTACCTTGTCATCGCAGTGCTCTCCCGCAGGGCTGGTTTTAAACTAAGCGACCAGGATGTGTTCGTGAATGTTGTCGGAGGAATGAGGATTAACGAGCCAGCCGCGGATCTCGCCATCGCGGCGGCGATTGGATCGTCCGTACGAGATCGTCCCCTCCCTTCTGATGTTGTCCTGGTTGGAGAGATTGGGCTCTCTGGCGAATTGCGCTCAGTCCCGCGGATTCGGGCGAGGTTAAATGAAGCCGAAAAGCTCGGATTTGAAAGAGCGCTGGTGCCAAAATCTAGCAGAGAAGAAATCTCGAAATCCACGAACATCGATCTGATCGAGGTGAGGACGATCAACGAGGCATTGCACGTCCTGCTCGATGAAAAACCGTGACATCAAGCGCTGATTTGACCAAAAACTCCCGAGGATGAGGTCGGTCGAGAGACCTCAGCGCATTTTCTGTTTCTATTTCGGGGACGAAGCCCATAAATACGGCTTCTCCTGAATCACAAAACGCGTTTGCGGTCTCGAATATCCTTTAAGGTTTTACAATGCTTATTCGATAGGAGTGTTTTGGAATCAAACCACACCAGATATGGGGGATGAATCTGCTCTTATACATTTCTGTGGGGGTGAAAGTTCGCAGATCGCCTTAAGATAGTAACCATCACGAACTTCATCGTTTCAATTTTCTTTAACATCTTACGATCTTAAATTTATTAAAGTTTTTAGGTTAACTGCGACCTATGTATTGAATGCGTCGATGCATTTTGTTAGAATTCATCCACCGTGGGTGATGGAATAAATGGAGGAGAAGGACGCTCCACGAGCCTTCCTAAAATCGTGAAGTCGCACCCTCAGCGGTTGATCACCCTCACGACGAAAATCTTTTCACAATAAAACATAGTCCGGTCAATACTTTCCTTTCCCTGAATGTGGGAACAGGTAGTACCCGTGGAGGTATGGATGAACGCTGAGCGGCTCTGGCAAGCTGCGCTTGGGCAATTGCAGTTGGAAATGCCACGCGCGGCTTTTGACACCTGGGTGCGCGATGCTGAATACCTGGCTTATGAGGACGGGACTTATGTCATCGGTGTTCAAAATGCCTACGCCCGCGATTGGCTGGAGGATCGACTCCTCTCTACGGTTAAGCATGTATTAACAGGTATCGCCGGGCGAACGGTCGCGGTTCGCTTTGTGGTTTGGCAGGGAGATCCGACAGAGTCGATAACCGAATCGTTGGTAAGTCAGCCGGAAAACCCCGCTGTGCAAGATCAGATGGACAGTCCCATACAACAAAACACCCGCTATACATTTGATACGTTCGTTGTGGGCCCGTGCAATCGCCTCGCACATGCGGCTGCACTTGCTGTATCGGAGAATCCGGCGACGGGATACAATCCGTTCTTTCTTTATGGCGGGGTTGGGTTAGGAAAAACACATCTACTTTTTGCTATCGGTCAAGCATGTATCCAATCCGGACTGCATGTTCGCTACGTCTCCTCGGAGGAATTTACTAATGATCTGGTAAATGCCATTCGTACAAACAGGACGGATGGCTTTCGTGAACGCTACCGACGGATTGATGTGCTCCTCATTGATGATATTCAATTCATTGCCGGAAAAGAAGCGACACAAGAGGAATTCTTTCATACCTTCAATACCCTGCACGGTCAGAATAAGCAAATTGTCATGACTTCCGATCGTTCCCCGAGAGCGCTGGTTACGCTCGAGGAGCGACTGAGGTCGCGATTCGAATGGGGTCTCACTGCAGACATCCAGCCCGCGGATTTCGAGACGCGTCTGGCAATCCTGCGCTCGAAAGCCGAGCGTAAACAACGGAGTGTGCCCGCCGACATCCTCGAAACAATCGCCAGAAGGGTGCAGAATAATATTAGAGAATTGGAAGGCGCGCTGACGCGCGTGCTGGCTTATTCTGATCTGCGAGGGGAGCCGCTCTCAAGTGACCTGGTTGCGATTGCACTAGCTGACATGCTTAAAAAAGATGAGGCGGTAACTCCGGAGCGGATCATATCGGAGATAACTCAACAGTATGGGCTCACACGCGAACGATTGCTCAGTAAAGAGCGCTCGCGAGAGGTCGCACTTCCACGACAGATTGCGATGTATTTGATGCGGGAGGAGACCTCGACATCTCTTCCGAAGATTGGCGAGATACTCGGTGGACGAGATCATACAACGGTCATGTACGGACACAATAAGATTTCCGGACAATTGGAAACTGACGAATCGATGCGCCGCCAACTCGTTGCGATTCGTGAACGTTTGTTCCAAAACGGACGACCAATTCCCCTATCCGACCATCCCATCGAGATCCATTCGTCCTGATTCTTTCTTGTTGCCCGACTTCACCCTCAAACACCTTCATCTGTGACATGGTTTGAAACTGGTAAATTCCCCAGTCGGCTGGAGTACCATGTTCGGGTAATCGGGACGACATGCAGTTTGAGTCGATCCGGGTTTGCCCCTGGGGTACACGAAGTGGGGAACTATAGCTGGGTGAGACGTTTTCCCGAGGTTGACTCTAGAGGGTAGGCGAACACGCCCACGACTCCCGGTCCACCATGGACAGCGAGAGAGGGCGTCAGATCGCCAATCAATGTCTCTGTTACGTTCAGCGCCTCCTCCGCCATCCTTCTTAAATTTTCGCCATCCTCGGCAGCGCGTGCATGGATGACAGCGAGATTTACAGGCTGCTCGCTGCCGACAGCTTCCGTCAGCCGCTCGATCAGACGCTCCAGTGATTTCTGGCGTGTTCTCACATTCTCGTCCGCCTGAAGCCGCCCGTCCACCATGGAGATGATGGGTTTTACGTTGAGAAGTGAGGCGAAGGCGTCTTGAAGTCGACCCACGCGCCCGCTCATTCTGAGGTATTTGAGCGTCTCCGGAGTAAGAAGCAGGTGTGCACGCTCGCGAATCCCTTCAAGCCGCGATAGGATCTGATCCCGCGTGTGACCGCGCTTGATCGCTCTCGCGGCTTCTATGATCATCCAGCCTGTGCCCAGGGAAATACTTTTCGAATCAAACACTTCGATATCCGCTTCAGGAACCATCGCTTTTGCCAGGAGGGCTGTGTCATATGTTCCGCTGTGCTCGCCCGTCACAGTAATGACCAGGCCGCTCTCGCTATTTTCTGTAATTTCCTTGTAGTAGCGGACAAACCAGGCCGGCGTGGGCTGTGACGAAGTCGGCATTACGCCCATCTTTTCAATTTTTTCGTAGAAGAGATCGCGGTCGATGGTGATGCCCTCCTCATATGTTTCATCACCAAACTGTATCGGAATGGGCGCTACGCGTATGCCTAATTCCGCGATCATCTCCTCGGATAAATTGGATGTGCTATCCGTAACAATCCTTAGCATGAGTTGAATCTCCCGCATTCGATCCGGGGTACGGGTATGGGATAGGTTGGTTTGTCGAGGGATCGGAGAGCATCAAGCTTCCTGTCTGATTCGGGTGAAGTTTGGAGCTTGGAATGGGGCGTTCCAGCTTGGTGATTTGTGTACATGGACGACCTTCCATCCCTCTTCCATGAGCACGATGACCCGGGTTTCGTTGTAGCTCAGCACCCGGACACCACTTGATGATCCTTTAGAGATAAGAAGGGTATAAGAACAGACTGCGGTGTCGTTGTATCTCTGTTCTTTGTAATTGGTGACATCGAAACGAGCCCGAGGTTTTTCCTCCGATTGCTCTCCGGCTGGATTCGGATCCAACGCCATGCCGGCCGTATCTTCGCGTGACGATTCCATCATCATGAATTCATGAAACGGAAGACCGTCGATGCGATGTGGTGTGACGTACCATTCGTATAGGGTCAGGTCGGAAGATGTGGTTGCCTCGTAATTGGAAATGTCATTGTCGAATATTCCTTTCAAATGTTCTTCGAGAAAGGAGCGAATTTCTGTCATCTGCCCTCCATCATTTCGTGGTTGTAGTCTCACAACAAACTTACCGGATCAATATCGATCTGCCAACTCTCCCCTAATTCATCGGGTATGATACTGGCGGGATCGTTCCCCCGGATGATGATTTGCCAACGGTACTCCCCTCTAATTCGTTCGAAGAAACACGGTACAGGACCGATAAGTTCCTCCTGCGACCGGTCTTTTTTAATCCGGTGTTTAAGGTGCTTCGCCATCCTTCCGGTTTGAGATTCCACAGTATCTCGTGATGTGGCTCGAAAAATCAACCGCGCCATGCGGGAAAAAGGCGGATAATGAAGGACTCTGCGGTGCTCGATTTCATCTTTGTAAAAGGCATAGTAGTCGTGGTTGGAGGCGGCTTCTATCACGTAATGTTCGGGTTGGTAGGTCTGAAGGATGACCTGACCGCCAAGTAATCCTCGTCCTGCCCGTCCCGCGACTTGAGTGAGAATCTGGAAGACGCGTTCTGAGGCTCGATAATCTGGAAGATTTAAACCGACATCTGCGGAGACGACTCCCACGAGGGTCACCAAGGGAAGGTCAAGCCCTTTAGAGATCATTTGTGTACCTACGAGGACATCCGCACGATGTGCGGCGAAATTAGCCAGAAGGACATCGTGGGCGCCTTTTTGACGCGTGGAATCTCGATCCCATCGAAGTATACGTGCGTCCGGGAACAAGGATTGCAGTTCGTCCACTATTCGCTTTGTGCCCGCCCCGAAGTAGCGCACGCGGCTACCCCCGCACTCTGGGCATTCGCTCCGAGAGGCGGTTTGATGCCCGCAGTGATGACAGGTGAGGAGGTCCTGGTTTTTGTGATAGATCAGGGGGTTGTCGCAATGAGGGCAGCGTGCCACCCATCCGCAGTCCCGGCAGAATATATATGTGGATGAGCCGCGTCTGTTTAAAAAGAGGATGGCCTGCTCGTTGCTTTCGAGGACATCGGATAACGCTTTCCCCAGAGGTCTGCTGAAGATCGACCGATTGCCCGCTCGTAACTCCTGGCGCATGTCGACCACGCGAACAGGCGGCAGATCAATTGTGCTTGAATCACCATCATGGGCGACATAGTTGGTCTGGATGCCAAGTCTTTCGGACTGTCCATCGACGCGCTCTCGATGACCCAATATCCTTCGGGGCATCTCGAGCAAATGGCACTTCCCCCGGGAGGCATGGTACGTCGTGACGAGATCGGGGGTCGCGCTCCCAAGGATGCACAGAGCCCCTAGAATTGAGCTGTATTTTACGGCGACATTCCGGGTGTGGTAACGAGGCGATCTTTCCTGTTCTTTATAGGAATCATCATGCGACTCATCCAGCACGATCAGACCGACATTGCGGACGGGGAGGAAAAGCGCGCTGCGGGGACCGATGACGATGTCGATTTGTCCTGCTCGGCAGCGTCTCCATGTGTCATATCGCTCGCCTGCGGAGAGTTGGGAGTGACTCAATCCTACTTGCCCGGGAAAGCGAGCGAGAAAACGCCGAATGGTTTGAGGCGTGAGTGCAATCTCGGGGACGAGCAGGATCGCACGTCGCCCCATGCCGAGCGTTTCGTGCACTGCCCTCATGTAGATTTCCGTCTTCCCAGATCCGGTTACTCCGTGAAGGACGTAGGGCGGGATGTGATCCCCTCCAGACGCAGCCTTGATGGAGGGAGAGATCCTGCTCCAGACGAGATCTTGATCATGCGTGAGAGCCGGAGGGAGAGATGGGACGAAATCAACCTCTTCTAGAGGATCTCGCCAAACCTCAGCTTCGCTGAGTGCAATTATTTCCCTATCTTCCAACATACGAAGATCGGCTCGATTTCCCCCGGTTTCGGCATAGAGCCAACTTACATTAATAGGTTCGCCTTCCTTGATGAGCAGGTCTACGATTTTTATTCTTCTTTCAGCTGCTTGACTCCCTGGGCGGCCGAGGGGCGGCAGATTCTCGCGTAAACTATCTGGCGGGGTGATTAAGCGAGCATTGCGGATACGTTTGGGGCGTGCTTTCGGCGCATCGAGCACGGGTTGGCGGTCGAGCACATTTCGGCGGACGAGCGCATTCGCTGCATACCTCCAGTTCTGACGTGGCATGGCGCGGGCCAGTTGACGCCCGCGCAACTCCCCTCGCTTATCAAGAAGAGAGAGCAGTTTTTTCTCCGTGGGGGTTTTTCCATCCGAGGCTGCGTCAACCAGTCGATAGATATAATCGGCTCTCTGGCTGACCCCCGGGGGGAGCATCAAGCTGAGGCACTCGCTTAGAGCAGCATGATATTCCCCCGCCATCCAGTACGCGAGCTCGATCTGTTCTGGTGTCACCACCGGGTTGGGGTCGATAAGACTTTCGACGGGTTTTGTGTCGCGCACTGCTGGAATATCCGGTGTAGCCACGACGATCCCCTGGACCGTTCGATTGCCGAAAGGAACCGTCACAAGACACCCAGATGACACCCTGCCCTTGAATAGTTCGGGAAGGTGATAGTCGAATACGCCTCGAATGGGGGGTAAGTTTACGACGACGGTTGCATAAGATTTGGGCATCTCTAATTCGTCTGGCTGGTTGGGGACGATTGGATCGAAATCCGGGCGATGCGGAAACCATCCATCACTTCGACTCGCAAGCGAGCGCCGGGCACGTCCACGATATCCCCGACTTGAGCGAGGCGTTCCAGCTGGCCGAGCATATATCCAGCGATCGTATCGTAATTTTGATCTTCTAGATCGAGATTGAAGTGGTCGTTAACTTCCTCGATCAGGGTGAGGCCATCCACGAGTGCGGATCCATCCGGCAAGGGGAGAATATCCTGTTCGGTGTCGAAGGGGTCGCTCACCTCGCCGACAATTTCTTCCAGGAGATCGCTCAATGTGACGACCCCGGCTGTGCCAGCATATTCGTCGAGGACGACGGCGATATGCTGTCGACGAGCCCGAAAGAGTTGCAGGAGTGTGTTCACGCGCGCCGTCTCGGGAATAAAGATTGCTTCACGCATGAGATCGCCTGCAGTTAGCTTGGTTTCGTGGTCTTGGGCAATCGCGGGAAGAACGTCCTTAAGATGCACGATGCCGAGGATCTGATCTATGTTGCCAACATAGACAGGATATTTGTTGAAAGGATGGTCGACCGCGAGTTTGAGAATTTCGTCCGTATCGGTGCCTTGAGAAATGGCGATCATCTCCGTGCGAGGTATCATGACCTGTCGAACGAGAAGTTGACCGAAATTAAAGACGGCATGGAGCATTTCTTCTGCTTGATCGCCAACGACTCCACCCTCTGCACTGGCGCTAACAAGCATCTTGAGTTCCTCTACAGAGTGGATGAGTTCATGTCCCGAAGCAGGTTCCACACCTATCCATTTCAATAGGGCGTTTCCAGCTCCGTTTAAGATCCAGATGATAGGTTTGAATATAGTGTCCGTGTACACGGTCGGGCGCGCCACGCTCAACGCCGTTTTTTCCGGGCTCTGTAGTGCGATCGATTTTGGGGCTAGCTCGCCAACGACGACGTGCAGAAAAGTGATGATGGCAAACGAGAACCCGGCGGAGATGCTGCGGGAAACTCCGGTTTCGATTTCCGCTGGAAATAATTCGATCACGGGTTGGAGGAGACCGCTCAAAGCTGGCTCGCCGACCCATCCTAATCCCAAGCTCGCCAGTGTAATCCCAAGCTGAGTTGCAGCGATGAATCGATCCGGATCGCTGATGGCTTTATGAACCCAGCGAGCACGCGCGTTCCCCTCTTCAAGAAGCTGCGCAATTCGTGTGGGTCGCACGCTCACGAGCGCGAATTCTGCCGCCACGAAGAACGCATTCACCAGCACAAGTACACCGACCATAACAAGGCCGAGCAGATCGAGCCATATAGTTTCATTCATTTAGAGTTTCACCTGGGTAATGTATTTAAGACTGATTGGTTCCAATAAAGATCCCGAGTTCAATTTCATGTCG
>CBDVCG010000051.1:0-8959 GCA_965372425.1 uncultured Anaerolineales bacterium | reverse complement strand
GTTATTATCTCTCGTGCCTATGCTCCTGCGTGGGCACGTGGGGGAGCGTGGGAACAAGTTTTTATCTCTCAGGCCCATGCTCATGCGTGGGCACGGGGGTAGGAGCATGGGAACGAGTGAAAACTCGGATTTCTAATCCCTATTCCCTGCTGATTGAACGATTATGTGCTTTGTGTGATTTGGGAGTTGTCAAGCGTGGGAAAATTGGCTTCATGTCCGTTCGCCCCGAACGCTCTCGTTCAGGTCAGCAGGCAGTTCTCCAGGTTTGCTTCCTTGATTGAAGCGAACCATGTCAAGAAACTGCCCAACCGAAGGTGAAATCCGTTTGGGACAGTTTCCGTGAGGTACCCCTGCGGCGACTCGAACGCCGGCATCTGCCTCCGGAGGGCAGCGCTCTATCCACTGAGCTACAGGGGCTCTGGGGCGATTTTACCCCATCCCCCAAGGCTCTACAACCACATCCTCGACTTCTGGCAACACTATGTCGGATCCGAGAAGCGTTGACCGCCACCCCCGAAGTATGCTATAGTAATTCTACCGACCGTTCGGTAGGGAAACCATGCAGCGCTCCGACATCATCCTCGCCGCAGCGCAACTCTTCCGTGAGAAGGGCTATCACGGCACGTCCATGCAGGACATCGCCGACGCGGTCCACCTCCAGAAAGCCAGCCTCTATCATCACGTCTCCAGCAAACAAGATATTCTCGTCTCTCTTCTCGACCAGGCATTAAAGCTGCTCATCGAAGATATAACCGAAGTTGTAGATTCAGACCTACCGCCGGAGGAGAAGTTGCGGAACGGCATGCGCGCATACATTTCTCGACTGGCAGAAGAATCTGGTCTCGCAACGGTACTTCTTATTGAACACAGGAGCCTGGATGAAGAACTGCGTGCCGAGCATATCGCACATCGAGATCGATATGAAGGACTCTGGCGAAGCATCATTCAGGAAGGTATCGACAAAGGCAGCTTCTCCGAAGTTGACGTGCCAATGACGACTTTTGCCCTGCTCGGAGTCCAGAATTGGATCATCACCTGGTACCGATCTGATGGGAGGTTCGAGCCTGATGAAATTGCCGATCAGTATTGCGCATTATTCCTGGAAGGATTGCGCCTTCGATCTGCAGGAACCTCAGTATGACCCCGTCCGTTGAACCCTTTGAGACGGATCAGGGATCTCGAATCTACCGCATCCCCCTGGACACTTTTCCGGGGTTTACGGGTTATGCCCACGTCATCGTGACCGAATCTATCACTGCTTTTCTGGATGTCGGTTCTGGTTTCGGCAGTTCGAACGATCAGTTAGCGGATGGATTGGCTTCGATCCGATCGGATTTTGGTGAAAAGGTTGATTGGGATTCTATTACCCACATCCTCATTTCCCACGCACACATCGATCACTATGGTGGTCTCCATTTCGTACGGCGAAATTCCGGGGCGCCCATCGTTATTCACGCGCTGGACAGGAAGGTTCTCACGCAGTACGAGGAACGGCTCGCCATGATGGAGAATCGCCTATCGACATTTCTGGTGCGAGCAGGTGTTCCTCAAGACGCGCGAGAGGAGATCCTCACGCTCTATCTCCTTAATAAAGGGCTGTTTTCTTCCATTGAAATTGAAACCACCTACAACGCTCTCGGCATGTTCCTGAATGGTTTGCACATCACCCATGTTCCCGGGCATTGCCCGGGCCAGGTGGTGGTGCAGGTTGATGACATCCTTCTCTCGGCGGACCATATCCTTCCCGAGATCAGCCCCCACCAATCCCCCGAAAGCCTGAGCTTCCATACCGGTCTTGCGCACTATCTAGAATCACTGGAGCGCGTACGCCCTCTGGCGGCTTCGAGCAGGCTCGCCATGGGAGGTCACGGAGCGGCCTTCGATGATCCCGAGGCACGCATCCTCGAGCTGCGGGAAGAGCATAGAACCAGGCTGTTGAGGATTCTAGATTTATTGGCCAATCCGATGACGATTGCTGAGATTTCCCTGACCCTGTTTTCGGAACCTGAGGGCTATCATCGGTTGTTAGCTATAGAGGAAACAGGGGCACATGTGGAGTTTTTGCAGATGATGGGGCTCATCCTCCTGGATAATCCATCCTCGTTAATTCCTTTGACTGAGGTTCCACTCCGATACCGCGCTGTGGAAGACATCTCGCAAAAAATGAATGGAGTTTCAATATTGAAGACGGATGATTAAGTCTTTTCGACCTTCAACACCAGCTTGGGGTTGGCACATTCGCCCCCCGGAAGGAGATTCCCATGTATGGATTTGAACCCACGGAAGAGCAGCGCATGCTCATCGATGCTGTGAAGCGGTACGCTGAAAATGATCTTCGACCGGCCGCAAGGGACGCTGAAGAAAGCGGCGAGATCCCACCAGCGTTGATTGAGATGGGGTGGGACATAGGCGTACTCCAGGCCAGTATCCCTGAAGCGTATGGGGGGTTTGGGGAGCATTCCGCCGTGACAGGTGTGTTGGCGGCAGAGACGATGGGGTGGGGAGACCTGGCGTGCTCGCTGGCAGTGATGGCGCCGACCACCTACGCCATGTCGGTGCTGATGTGCGGCTCTGAGTCTCAAAAAGAAACGCTGCTACCGCCGATCATCGAGATGGAATGGAAGCCCTACGTGTCTGCGTTCGTCGAGCCCGATTTTGATTTCAACGCTGGAGAAATGCGCACGACCGCCACGAAATCGAACGGGAAGTACATCCTCTCAGGCACGAAGACCTTCGTCCCATTTGCAGATCAAGCCGAATCTATCCTAGTGTTTGCCTCACTTGACGGGAGGACGCAGGCTTTCGTGCTGTCACCCGAGGCTGAGGGTTTAGAAGTGGGTGAACGGGAGATGCTTCTCGGCCTGGGGGCGCTGCACTTGTTCCCACTCAAATTGGAAGACGTACAAGTACCGCTCGATGCCCGCCTGGGCGGAGAAAATGGATTCGATCCGGAGGTTTTACTAGCGAGCGCTCAGATCACAAACGCCGCACTTGCGGTCGGTCTCAGCAGAGCGGCGCTAGAATATTCCATTCCCTACGCCAAGGAGCGAGAGGTGTGGGGGGTGCCCATCGCGCAGAAGCAATCCATAGCCTTCATGCTGGCCGAAATGGCGATTGAGGTGGAAGCCATCCGGCTTCTCGTTTGGGAAGCCGCCTGGCAGTTGGATGCTGGGCTGGACGCAAGTAAGTCCGCCTACCTCGCGCTCAGCGGGGCGGCGGATATGGCGATGATGGTCACGGACCGTGCTGTCCAGGTCCTTGGTGGACATGGGTATATACGGGAACACCCTGTGGAGCTATGGATGCGGAATGGTCGCGGCATCCCTGTTTTCACCGGGTTGGCCATGGTATAGCACCGCATTTTTGAATGAAGGGAGTCTGCAATGATCAGTTTTGACATGCCCGAAAAAATAAAAGGTTCAAATGTGCTCATGGAGACCGTGGCCGTGAACATGATGCGACCGGTCTCAAGGTATTTTGACGAGCATGAGCACGAGATCCCCTGGGATTACATCGAATTTATGCATACCTCCCAGAAAGCCATGGGTGGTTCTTCGCTGACCCCAAGCGAAGACAAAAAAAAGAAGGAGGGTCCCCGCATCAGCTACCAGCGTTTGGCATCGACAGTGGAGATGCTCTCCTGGGGGGATGTGGGCATCTGGCTCTGCACGCCCGGCGGCGGTTTAGGTGCGGCGGCAGTGAGCGCGACCGGGACGCCTGAGCAAAAGGAAAGGTTTCTCGCTCGGTACAAGGGGGATGCGCCCGTATTGGACGCGATGGCTCTGACCGAGCCTCATGCCGGTTCGGCGATGCCGGCGGAGGTGCGCACCTCTGCAGTTCGCGAGGGTGATGAGTGGGTTCTCAACGGGGAGAAGATCTTCGTGACAGCAGGTCACAAAGCCCTTGTGGATACAGATGGTTTCGTGGTGATATGGGCGACGATCGACCCTGAAGCCGGGCGCGCCGGGGTTCGACCTTTTGTTGTGGAAGCAAATACGCCCGGTTGTTCTGTGACGAAACTAGAGCACAAACTCGGGATCCGTGCCAGCGACACCGTATCGATCGTCCTTCAGGACTGCCGTATTCCATTTGACAACCTCCTCGGAAGCCCTGAGGTCGTGAAGAAGAAGACGAAAAAAGGCTTCAAAGGGGCGATGGCGACTTTCGACGCCACTCGACCTATCGTAGCTGCCTCGGCGCTGGGTATCGCCAGGGCGGCGTTGGAACTCCTCAAGGATCTGCTTGAGGAGAGTGATATTGAGATCCGCTACGGTGTCCCGCGCAGCCGCCTGTCGAACCTGGAACGCGAGATCATCGATATGGAAGTGCAGCTGAGATCGACCTGGTTGTTGACGTTGAAGTCGATGTGGCTCCTAGATGAGAAAAAGCCGAATACGATCGAGGCGTCCATGTGCAAGGTGCGAGCCGGGGATGCCGTCGTCAAGATCACACAGCGGGCAATAGAACTTATGGGACCCATGGGGTACACAAGAGAATTTCTTCTTGAAAAATGGTTCCGCGACGCTAAGATCAATGATCTCTACGAGGGCACCGGCCAGATCAATCGCCTCATCGTAGCCCGTCGAATCCTCGATTACACACGTCATGATTTGACTTAAACGCACACTTGAATCGAACCATGAAAATTTGAACAGAAGACTACGAATGTAAAGAAGATGAGAGCTATTTGAGGAAGGAAGCGTTCCTATGACAACCAAGATAAAAAATGCTGCTGTGATTGGTTCGGGGACGATGGGCGGCGGTATCGCTGCGCTCTTTGCCGGATTAGGAATTCCAACGATCTTGTTTGACATCGCACCCCGGAAGCTGGATCCGGCAGAAGAGGCAGCCGGCCTGTCCCTGGAAGATCGGGAAGTTCGGAACCGCATCGTCGAGCGGGGCTGGAAAGCGGTCACAAAAAGCCGCCCGTCTGCCGTGCTGAGTGAAAGATCGAAACAGCTTATCACGTTGGGAAACCTGGAAGATGATTTTGATAAGCTCGCGGGCGTGGACTTGATCGTTGAAGCGATCGTCGAGAATCTCGAGATTAAGCAAGGATTATTTGAGAGAATCGACGAGGTCCGCGCGGACCAATCGATCATCGCAACAAATACATCCGGGCTCCTCATTCGCGAGCTTGCGGAGGGACGCTCAGCGAGCTTCCAGACTCATTTCTTGGGGATGCACTTCTTCAACCCGCCGCGTTGGCTGCGATTGCTCGAAATCATCCCTCATGACGGAACATCCCCAACGGTGCTCGAATTCGTCGTCAAATTCAGCGAGGATGTGCTTGGAAAAGGTGTCGTGATCTGCAAGGACACCCCGAACTTCATCGCAAATCGGATGTTCTCGATCACGAGTAATAATGAATTTGCGTATGCGCTCGACCATGGTTACACCGTCGAGCAGGTCGATGCCATTGCCGGCGAGTTGATCGGACGTCCGAAGACGGCTATCTTCCGTCTGCTGGATTTGGTCGGCAACGACATCGCCGCCCATGTCACCACAAATCTTTATGATCTCATCCTCGACGATGAATCACGTGAAATACTCAAACACGAGTCCACCTCTAAAGTCATGACCGGGATGATCGAACGAAAATGGTTGGGAAACAAGACCAGGGTGGGTTTTTACAAACGGGTTGAGGGCGAGGACGGCAAGAAAGAGTTCTGGGTTCTAAACCTGGAAAAGATGGAACATGAACCACCTCAAAAGCCAAAGTTCGAGCTTATCTCCCAAGGCCGGAAGATCAAAGATTTGAGTGAACGGTATCATTGGATTGTGGACCAGGTCGATTCAGAGGATGCGTCAGATGAGACCAAACGGCTGGCCGAGTTTATCTGGGAAACGACGGCTTATTCATTGGGATATGCTTCTCGCCGGGTGCCTGAGATCGCCGATCGCTTTGTCGACATCGATCATGCCGTCAAGTGGGGGTTCAATGTTGAAATAGGTCCCTTTGAAGTTTGGGATGCTCTCGGCGTCCAGGATACCGTAGAACGGCTCGAAGCCAAGGACATCGTCGTCGGCGCATGGGTTCCCGAGATGCTCAAGGCGGGATGCGCCACCTTCTACCAGAGGGAAGGGGATGCAATCGTAGGTTACTACGACCTGGGGACAAATGGCTACCTGCCAATAGAGCGTGATGACCGAATTCTACCGCTCGAGGTGTTGAAATCGGATAAGAAAAAGGTCCTTAAGCAAAACGTCTCTGCGACCCTGGTGGATATGGGAGATCGTGTGGCGCTGGTGGAGTTCCACAGCAGGGCTAATGCGCTCGATCAGGACATCATGGACATGATCAGCCATGCGATGGACTCGGCCGAGGATGGCCAGTTTGATGCCATTGTCATCGGGAACGAAGGACGGCACTTCAGTGCTGGTGCGAACATTTTCGTGATGTGGATGGCCGCAACACAGGGTGACTTTTCCCAGGTTGAAGAGATGCTTACTGCAGGCCAGAAAAACTTCATGCGGATGCGCTATTTCCCAAAACCCATCGTCGCTGCTCCACATGGCATGGCGCTTGGCGGGGGAGCGGAGCTGACCATGTCGTGCAGCCGGCGCGTGGCAGCGGCCGAGACTTTTATCGGCCTCGTTGAAGTCGGGGTGGGCGTCATCCCTGCCTGGACTGGCACGAAGGAAATGTTGAGGCGGGTGTTCAACCCCGTCATGCGCATACCGAACGCCGACCCAGTATCGGCCATGCAGAAGGTATTCGAACAGATCGGTCTTGCGAAGGTCGCAACGGGCGCTTTTGAAGCATTTGAGATGGGCTTTTTCCAACCCGGTGACCGAATCGTGATGAAAAAGGAGCACCTGCTTTACGAAGCCAAAAGGAGTGCTCTCGCCATGATCCAGGAAGGTTACCAGCCCCCGATGCCGGAGCGGATATTCGCGCCCGGCCGAGATGTACTTGCAGCTTTACGAGCTGCAGTCTGGGGATTGCGGGAAGCGGGCTGGGCGACGGAGCATGATGCGGTCATCGCCAACAAGTTGGCTTGGGTGCTGAGTGGAGGCGATATCACTGAACCGACGTGGGTTCCAGAGGAATATATCCTTGAACTGGAGCGAGCCGCCTTCCTTGAGCTCGTGCATGAACCGAAAACGCTCGATCGATTAGCCTACATGATTGAGAATAATAAGCCCTTAAGGAATTAGAGATCGGGGAAGAGGGACCAGGGATTAGTCGATCGAGTTATTGCTCGTTCCTAATCCCCAATCCCTGATCCCTGGTCACAGCGTTGGCAAGGAGAAAATTATGAACAGAGAAGCAGTACTCGTCTCGGGAGCTCGAACGGCAGTAGGGAGAGCGAAGCGTGGCACGCTACGCAGCTACCGTGCTGAAGATATGGCCAAAGCGGCGATTGAAGCTGCCTGGGAACGAGCCGGTGGATTCGATAAATCTCTTGTAGATGATATCGCCATCGGGTGCGCGTTTCCGGAGGGAAGCCAGGGATTGAACATGGCTCGACCCGTGGCACTGCATGCCGGATTTCCGGATAGTGTTCCGGCGATGACGGTTAATCGCTTCTGTTCCTCCGGGATACAGAGCATCGCGCAATCTTGCGAACGAATCATCGCTGGTGGGGCGGATATCATCATCGCCGGCGGAGTCGAGAGCATGAGTATGGTTCCCATGACGGGATTCCGGATCAGCCCGCACCCATCCATGGTCGTCGAGATGCCTGAAGTATATGTAAGTATGGGTCAGACAGCTGAGAACGTCGCTGAACAGTACAAGATCGATCGGGAGGACATGGACGAATTTTCTTATGGGAGTCATATGAAGGCGGTAAGGGCGCAGGACGAGGGTCTTTTCGATGATGAGATCGTCCCTCTCGATATCGAAACGACGACTCTGGAAGGAGCTTCCAGGACCATATTTGAGAAAGATGAACTCATCCGGAGAGATACGACGATCGAAGCGCTCGGCAAGCTCAGACCGGCTTTCTCTCCACGGGGAAGCGTTACTGCGGGGAATTCCTCACCACTCTCCGATGGCGCTGCCGCCGTCGTCATCATGAGCCGTGAGAAAGCTGAAGAATTAGGCGTGACACCCTGGATGCGATTTGTGGGATTCGGAGTAGCTGGGGTACCCCCGGAAATCATGGGAATCGGACCCGTAAAGGCTGTACCGAAGGTCCTCGAGCGCTATGGTTTTCAGCTTGAAGACATCGATCTTATCGAGCTTAATGAAGCTTTTGCCTCTCAGAGCCTGGCAGTCATTCGCACGCTCGAGTTTGATCCGGACAAGGTGAATGTCAATGGGGGAGCGATTGCGCTGGGTCATCCCTTGGGTGGAACAGGGGCAAAACTGACCGTGCAGATCATGCATGAGGCGAAGCGAAGGAAATCGAAGTATGTTATGGTTACGATGTGCATTGGTGGCGGCATGGGCGCCGCAGGTCTATTTGAAAACCTGAACCCGTAATAAGTTTATTGGGACATGGTCATCAAGGCAGGACGTACATAAAATATAAAAGTACGAGGAGAAAAACTATGCCTTTGACAGTAAAAGAACTTATGGAGCGCATGCCAGGAGCGTTTCTACCAGAAAAAGCTGAAGGTGTGGACGCCGTAATTCAATTTGAGTTGGGCGAGGATGGCGGCAATTGGGTTTGTACGATCAGGGACCAGGCCTGCACGGTCGAAGAAGGTACAGTCGATGATCCTAACCTAACGCTCATCGCAGGCGCGTCGGATTATATCGATATGGTCACGGGAAAATTAAACCCGATGACGGGCATCATGACCCAGAAGATCGTGCTGAAGGGTGATCTGAACCTCGCGACGAAGTATATGGAACTCTTCAAGATGAACTAGTCTCGAGCGTTTGTGTTGATAACACGAATGATACGAGGCTGTCCTAAGCCCTCCACTGAAGATGGGCAACCAGCCACAGATCCTCTTGCGAGATCATAACCAACCTGTAGGGGCGGGCACGAAGGCCCGCCCG
>CBDVCG010000050.1:0-8984 GCA_965372425.1 uncultured Anaerolineales bacterium | reverse complement strand
ACTGATGGGCGATGATGAAGCAGTGGAGCCCACGACCTTCGGCGAAAATCTTGGCGCATCCGTGCTGGGATTCTTAGAAGCAGCGGTACTCACCGTCCAGGAAATCATCAACATCGTACCGCGTACGATCAACATCATTCCGGGCGTACACATCGGGGAGGTCAGTTTTTTCCCTGAACAAGAAGAGGTAAAGGAGGATACGACCAGCCTGCAAACCGCACTGGTGACCTCCTTCAGCGCATCGGCGGGCTCCGTCGAGGCCGGGAAGATTGCGGCCGTGGCTTTCACGGTCTTCGTCCTGCTCTACGTTCCCTGCATGGTGGCCGTGTCTGCCATGCGGCAGGAATTCGGCTCCCGATTGATGTGGACACAGATCGCAGTCACCCTCGCCCTGGCCTGGGTCTCGGCGGTGTTAGTCTTTCAGATCGGGAAGCTTCTCATTCTATAGGAAATTGCGGATATGGCAGTCAGCACACTCGGAAAAATATTGACCATCTTTGAGCAGGCAAGAAATCCGCTATCGATGCGGGCGGTGGCGCGGGAATTGGAGATATCCCCCGCCCGTCTTGAGGGCATGATTCAATATTGGGTGGGGAAGGGGCGCATCCGCGAAGCCGTGTTGCCAAATGACTGCGGCACTTGCGGAAAAAACGAGCACTGCCCGTTTGTAATCGAACTTCCCCATAGTTACGAACTCACCCCGTCGGATGACTCCAACCCTATCGAGACCCTGACACTACCTTGTGGTCCGAGCTGCTCATGTGGTACCCTCTGACACTCTTAAAGGACACCAGATTCCCCATGAAAATGAACACGATAGGTTATCTACCTTCCACGCGCTTTAACCTGCGAACCGCGTTGTTATGGGTCATCGTCCTGTCGATTGGCGCAATCTTAACGGGGTGTGCTGGCGCGGTCGCCGTCGACGCACAGACAGCCACATCCCAGCTCATAAGTCCCGTTGAATATGTTGCCGATTTCGACGATCCCGCCTCGCACCTTTTGATCGACGTCCGTACCCCGGAGGAGTTCGCCTCTGGCCACATCGATGGCTCGGTCAACATCCCGGTAGAAGAGATGCCGGAGCGGCTGGACGAAATTCCTGGCGATGCGCCCATCGTTGTGTACTGCCGCAGCGGCAACCGCAGCGCGTCAGCGGCGCGCATCCTCACCGATGCTGGCTACGCACACGTGTACGACCTCGGCGGCATCCAGGCTTGGATTGCCGAGGGCTTTCCCGTCATTAATTAGAGTCGTTTCATTTCTTATAGGATTCTTGCCGACATCCCTCGTAGGTGATATCCAGCCGGAAGTTGCCTCCATCAGACCTCAGATTCCGCACATTTGATTAGGTAGATTTGGTTGGATTTCACATCTACATAATGTTTTACTTGATGTTCACGCTGATGCCGGATACGTCATTCAGCTACCGTAGCTCAACGATCGCTACCCGCTCGTCTGGTATGTAACCACCAGATGCTGTTCATTGTGCTGCCTTATGCGTTGGGTGTTCCTTCAGTAGGGAAGTCGGACCATCCGGCGCCGCCTGTATGCATGTCAGAGCGTTACATTTGATCAATCGTCTGGTGGGTGTGACTACGCCGATTCCAACATTTGTCGGCGTCACTCAGGGCGCTTCGAACCAGAAAGCCCCCAGATCTCGACGACGACGGGTTATGTAACCTGAGGGGGGTTCACGCTCTTCCGTGTCAACCATCGAATTCCAGAAAGTATCACCGCGAGATAGAGCACATAAGCCATGCTCTCGGTCAGCGAAGGATTCCCGTTATATCCGAAGAGCGCCTTGAGCATACTCCCTGTGAGCGAAGTCTCGTCCAATATCGGGTTGAGGTTCCAAATCGGATCGATGAAGGCCGGGAGCCATCCCGCTTCGACAAATTCGTGGACGCCGTGGGCGAAGAGCCCGGCAGCAAACAGGATCATGAGGAAACTTGTCACCAGGAAAAAACGGCGCAGGTTGAGGCGGATGGTGGCGCTGAACAACACCCATCCAAGTAGGACGGCGGCTGCAATTCCCAGCACTGCGCCTATGAAGACCTGACGCTCATCAGCTACCATAGCAGTCGCAGTGAGGAACAATGCGGTCTCAATCCCCTCTCGCAAGACGGCAATGAATGCAATCCCAAAAAGCGCCCACACTTGACCACTCTGCATGGCTCGGCGCACATTGCTTTCCAAAGCGGTCTGGTATGTACGACTCTGCCGCTGCATCCAGAAGATCATCCAGGTGAGCACACCGGCCGCCAGGAGCATCATGGCGCCCTCGAAAATCTCCTCGGCAGTTCCCTCCAGCGAAGCACCCAGCCACCGTAATATGCCTGCTGCGGCTAAACTCAGCACGCTGGCTGCCGCAACACCCCCCCAGATCACATTTCGGTATCTGCCCTGCTTCATCTGGGCAAGAATACCCAGCACCAATCCCACGATCAACGCGGCTTCCAGCCCCTCACGTAGTCCGATTAAGAAACCCGCCAGCATCCCAGTCCCGTCCTCCTCGACATCCTTTGATCGCGGCAAAACCTACAAACAAAACAATTTTCTGGTCTATATTATGCCTTCTCCAATCCTGATTGAAGGGTCAAACATCCTATTATAAGAAAATGTTTATCATATTTGTCTTAATATCTTGGTGCGAGGGTGTATGAGCGCGGATTCTGATGTCTTGTTTACGTTCCAATGAGGGGGTGCGCTCAGCGATGACTGGCAGGCTCGATATGCACGATGACGTCGCTGATGGGAAGCTCCGAATCTAACAACCGATCCTTCACGGCGTGGCCGATGTTATGACCTTCCCGGATGGTGAGTTCGCTATTAACTTCCACATGAATGTCCATAAGATAACCCAATCCGCTCTTGCGGATCCTGCACTTCTCAATAGCGACAACCCCATCAACGCGTGATGCCGTCTCCACGACACGGGCTTCTATTGCGTCAGAAGGCGCCGCATCCATCACCTCGTTCAGCGCCGGTCGTAGCAGACGAACCCCGTTGACGAAAATAATGGTGCAAGCCAAAAGAGCGGCCCAGTCATCTGCAGATTCATATCCTTCGCCTCCGATCAAGGCGATGCTTATCCCCATGAATACGGCCATGGAAGTGATAGCATCAGACCTATGATGCCAGGCATCGCTTCGAAGAGAACTGCTGTCCAGGCTATCGCCAACCTGGCGCATTCGACGGTAAAGCAGCTCCTTAACCACAATAATTATCCCTAGAACAATGAGCGTGTACCAGGCGGGGGAGCTTTGTGGTGTACGTATCTCCTTAATACTTTGCACCGCAATGAGAAAGGCAGCCGCGATAAGGAAAATCGCCACAACCATCGCCGCCAGGGATTCGGCTTTTCCATGGCCATAGGGATGATTCTCGTCCGGAGGCCTTGTAGATATCCGTAAGCCCCCGAAAACGATCAATGACGAGAAAATGTCAGTCGTTGATTCAATCCCATCCGCGACCAAAGCATAGGAATTGCCGATCACCCCAGTAGATATTTTTATTAGCGCCAGGACCAGATTGATCGCGATCGCACTTCCGGCGATCATCAGACCAGATTCGATGGAAAACAACTGACCTCACTTTCTTCGTTCAACAGTTAGCAGCTAGCCGAGAGGACCTCATGATTATTCTATCGCAGGCCGCTCATCAGAGATGGCCGATGATGAGTTTTTCAGGATTATGCCAAAAAAGCGCGCGTGGAATGATACCTTCATGATTTTCACGTTGGGAGCGTATGCGCGTTCTTCCAACCTAAATAACCGTGCATGAATTTCTTCTGGATTAAGATCACGGGATGACGGATCACTCGCGATGAGAGCCGAACCATTTTGATAGTTCTGCGGAAGACTATGTGCCATTTGAAACTCAAGCTGCCGGCACTACGACCCTAAAACAGCCCGTCACATCCTCTCCCGAGCTGCGGCCACTTCGGTCATCAACGCATCAACCGAGAGATCCGCCAGCGAGTCCAGCAAAATGTCCGCGCCGTCTAATTCGAGCTGCTTGGTCAGTAAGTTGGGCACCACGATCGTGAAGAGATCCGCTCGTTTGGCCGCCGTCACGCCGTTGGGTGAATCCTCCAGCACGATGGCACTCTCGGGCATAATGTCGAGACGCTTGAGCGTCAGTAGGAATATTTCTGGGGAGGGCTTCGTTTCTGCGACGTCTTCCTCGCAAAGAATGCTCTCAAACAACTGCGTCACACCAAGACGATCGAGCTGGGGGTCGACCCAACCATGCGGCGAGCTTGATGCGATCGCCAATCGATACCCTTGTTCGTGCGCGGCTCGGATGGTCTCCACGGCTCCAGGCAGGGGTGGCGCATCGGAGACAAGTGCAGCTCGCCGCACGTTGATAGCCGCGACAAACTCCTCTCGATCCACAGGCTCTCCAATGGACTCTTCGAGATACCGAAGCGGGTTATCTTCGTCCCCTTTTCCTATGCAGTCTGACCAGACGGATAGAGGCAGCTCGAGTTCATAGCGCTCAAAGGCTTCCTTCCAGACCTGGTAAGTGGGGGTTTCGGTATCGACGATCAACCCGTCGAAGTCAAAGATGATGGCTTGGATCCTCATGGTTTCCTTTCGTTGTATCAAATCGGTGACGCATTCCTGAATGACGCGAACAAAATATTATAAGCAGGATGATTGGCGCTCACGTTTGGTTCTCATATGGGAGAAAGGTGTTCCCATGATGGCTCAATTCAGGTGAAGCTTCAAACGCCCTACGGCTTAATATAAGGGATCGTTTGCGGTCCCTCGGGAAGCACACAAATGCGGGCATCATCCCCATATTCGTCCAACAGCATAGCGAGGGTGGTTTCAATCTTGGGGCTGTATAAAAGCAAGCAAGACTCAATTTCCCTCTCAGAGAGATGTTTTGTGCACACAAAAACATCGGCTCGCTTCTGGATGAGCGCTTGAATCTGCGCCTGCCACTGGTCTTGCATGACAGATGGACTAGCACGTATTTCTGCCAAGACCCTGTCAGGACTCCCTGTATCCCTCAGAATTTTTCCGTAGGAACCATGTTCCGGGATGCCGTCCCAACAATCTGTAGCAATGATTATGTTGCCACCGTCGCGCACGATTTGAGCGGCCGCGCTCATCCCCTTCACGGATTGATAGAGATTGAGATCAAGGGGATAGCCAGAGTTGGACGTGATGACGATGTCGAAAGGCTCGGGCACTACGGCCATGGCTGTGTTGCGGACAAACTGACACCCTTCTTCGTGCGCCGCGAGCAAGTCCCCCGAAAAGATCCCCGTGATTTGCCTATCCCGATTGAGCGTCACGTTGACCAGGAAGTTTCTCTCAATGGAAGTGGCAACTTCATGAATTTCTTCCCAAATCGGGTTTCCCTCCGTCATACCCCAGGTCGACCGTGGATCATCGATCATCTCGGCGTTATGATTGGCGAGCACGGTTGGCTGCCCCGCCATTCCCGGCATGATGGCTTTACCGCCTCCAGAAAAACCCGCAAAGAAATGTGGCTCGATAGACCCCGTCAAGATCCGAACATCACAATCTAGTAATTCTCGGTTGAGCCAGATTTCATGACCAAAGGAGCTCGTGCCAAGGGAAATATGCTCCGAGAGATCAAATGCGTTGTTCTGGATGATTTGATAATGCTCGGTGATCCTGTTCCCAAGCATTAATTTCAGCTCGGCCGACGTATTGGGCCGATGTGTGCCCAATGCAATGAAGAGGACGATGTTTTCCTTTCGGACGTGGGAGATCGCCTCGAGGATGATCGGCAGGAGGATTTGGCTGGGCGAAGGTCGGGTGATGTCGCTGAGCACGATGCCAACCCTGTCCCCGCTTTCCGCGAAAGAGGCCAGAGCTGGCGATTCAATCGGGGCTATCAGGGATTCGCGAATTCTGGACCTCTCGTACGGAATTCCGGGGACGTGCGATGGCTCGATGATCGTAATGTCCAAATCATCCTCAAGTTCCACCTCTAGCCCGGTTTTTCCAAACGCCAGTCGGATCTTCATTAACGTAAGGAGCGACTCCTCAATCTATCGATGACACCTTCTTCCGGGGTCCTTCGCTCAGTTGATCGCGTACTGAAATACTATCATTAGTACCATTTTGTGAACACACTCGATTTTTTCCCCGAATCATCCCGGGAGATTGGAGAGGGTCTCTTCCCGGTCCATCATGAGAAATACACGCATGCTGCTGTATATTTCAAACACTGGACGGTCGCGCCTGGCTCTGCTTTTATACGATCGAAATATATCTTATTTCGAGACATGATCGGAGACCCCTCGCAATATCTATACGCGCGGGAATGCATTCACGGCTGGAAGGAAAATCAGTCCCCGGACCATCAGCTCATAGAGATGACGGAGGACGCATTCAAGATCAGCCCCATCGAACAACTTTCCAAACAAGCGGCGGCGCATAACATGGCCGAGCAAAAAAACAACCTTGAAAGTCCTTGATACAAATGTGGTATACCAGTTATAATCCGCCCTGGAGAAAACATGGCAGACCCTGAACTTGACATCTCATTAGCCGAACGAGCCTACGCACGAATGCGGCATGAAATCTTGACTTGCGACCTCGCGCCGGGTCAGGTGGTCTCCGAGCGCGAGCTTGCGCGCAAATACGACATGAGCAAGACGCCCATACGCGAAGCGCTCTCCCAAGTCTGTCATGACGGGATTATGCATCGCCTCCCCGGTCGCGGATACATGGTCGCACCCATCACCGTAAAAGACATCCAGGATATTTTCGATTTGCGCTTAATTTTGGAGTTGGTCGCGGCCAAGCGCGCTGCTGAAAATCCTTCACCCGAACAAATAGCCGTGCTGAAAGAGTTGGCGGACGAACGATACAGCCTGGATGACCGCGAGAGCCACATCGCATTTCTCCACACCAACCGCACCTTCCACCTTACCCTCGCCGAAGCGGCGGGGAACCAGCGCCTGGTTGACCGGCTGGAGGAGCTCTTAATCGAGATGGATCGAATCTTCCACCTGGGGCTCCGACTGAGGGACAGCAGCGAGGAGATGGTGCGAGAACACCATGAAGTGGTCGCCGCCCTCGAAATCGGGGATGTCGAGGGGATCCGGGACGCTATTACGCGCCAGATCATCGCCTCTCGAGACCGGGTCATGGAAGCCATTTTACAGGGAGAACTGCAGCCTGTTCAGGTAAGTGGGTGAGGAAATTAATGGATGTTTGGCCGTGATCAAATGGAAGGTCCTGGTTGCTGTTAAATTGTTGAACAGGAATAGAAACCTACGCACACCTCACGACCTCACATATCAAAGACCACTACATTCTTGCTACAAGAGAGGACTCCATGAGTGAAATTATCTACCTGGACAACGGCGCCACATCTTTCCCGAAGCCGGAAGATGTCTATGTATCTATGGATTCCTTCTACCGAAACTTCGGCGTTAATCCGGGCCGATCGGGATACGAACTCGCCGTGGAAGCTGGGGCCGTGGTCGATGACACCCGGAAATTGCTCGCAGAGTTCTTTAACGGAACGGATCCCAGCCATCTCTGTTATTCATACAACTCCACCGATGCACTCAACCTCGTCATCTTCGGCATGCTCCAACCCGGCGACCATGCCATATCGACCACCCTTGAACATAATTCCGTCCTCCGACCGCTCTATCACCTATCCCACGACGGCGTCGAGGTCGATTATGTACCCTTCGACGACGCCGGATTCGTCGATCCGGAGGAAATCCGGAAGCGCATCAAGCCGAACACCCGCTTGGTCATCATCAACCATGCTTCCAATGTCCTCGGGACGATCCAACCCATTCGGGAGATCGGCCAATACTGCCGGGAAGCTGGGATCGCCTTCGCCATCGACGCCTCCCAATCCGCCGGCAAGATCCCAATCGACATGGAAGAGCAGTTTCTGGACATCGTCGTCTTCACCGGCCATAAATCCCTGCTAGGTCCCGTCGGGATCGGCGGGCTCTACGTCCGTGACGGGATCGAAATTCGCCACACCCGTGCCGGAGGTTCGGGCATTCTTTCAGCGCTCCGCACCCATGTGGAGGAGTATCCCTACCGCCTGGAATACGGGACGATAAACACCATCGGTGTGGCTGGTCTTCAAGCCGGGTTAAACTGGGTGCTCAAGGAAGGGGTTGAGAATATCCATGCGCATGAGATGAAGCTTGCGCGCATGCTCCGTGACGGGCTTAGCGAGATCGATGGGGTAACACTCTACTGTCTGGACGATCTCACCGATCACATTGCCGTTTTGTCTTTCAACATCGACGGCATGGAGGCTGGAGACGTCGGGGCGATGCTCGACCTCGACCATGACATCGCCTGCCGGCCAGGGCTGCACTGCGCCCCTCTCGTTCATGACCAGCTTGGCACGACTGAAATCCGCGGTGCCGTCCGATTCAGCATCGGACCCTTCAATACAGAAGAACATATCCAAGCGGCGGTGAAAGCGGTCCGAGAGACCGCGGATTTCGCGAAGGAACTGTAAGGGGCTGCCCCGAATAGGCACATCCATCCAGGATGTTATCCGTGAATTGTCATTTCGAACCCCCCCGAGAGGGGGTGAGAAATCCCCTGATAGAACTAAACCAAGGAACCCTCGTTTGGGTGAAGATGGGGTTCTCTTTCTAGAGAACGGAACATTAGGTATTGGTCGTGAGGGGGATTTCTCGCTACGCTTGAAATGACAGAGCAGACAGGGAAAAGGCGCGAATGTAAAGGGTGCTTGGCACCCTTAAGCTTAGCCCATTGGTCTTGAGCAATCAGCCCGTAGGGCTTTTTCGCTGAGCCCGACCATTTATGGTCGGGTGATTAAGATTGAGATGACCCGATGCGAACGCCTCCACTAACAACAAGTTGGCAAGGCTTCGCCCAGAGCTGAAACTCCGTCCTTCTCCCAGCAGGTACTCCCAGCAGGAAGAGGAACAATCCTCGGTCTCAAATCGGGACATTAAAGCCCCTCTCCTTTTTGAGGGA
>CBDVCG010000049.1:0-9139 GCA_965372425.1 uncultured Anaerolineales bacterium | reverse complement strand
CCATATTTTTGAGCAGTAAACCTGCGTTGTGACTTGCCATCTGTCAGCTCTTCAGTGCGAGGATCATCATCCTATCTTCCGCGTCATAGTACCACGAGAAACTATCCCAACCGTCCTGGTCATTCATATCTCTCCCTGCCTGACGAGGGAAGCTCACACGTGCTCGAGATATAAAATGCTTTCATCAAGTCTCTCTGCGAAGCTAATCGGGAAGCAAATGATTATGTTGCCTTCGGAGCCGTCAGCAACTTATATCCTCTCCCTCGCCTGGTGATTAAATAGCGGGGGTTTGACGGATCCGGCTCGATCTTACTTCGTAATCGACTGATCAACTTCTCAACCCTGGCATCATCTACCTGGCCAAGGTAGTCCTCTCCCCAAACCGAGGTGACGATGCGATATTTATCCGTCAACTTGTCCCGGCGCAGGTAGAGAAGTTCGAGAAGCCTGAATTCGAGATCTGTGAGGACAGGAATACGAATGCCATCGACCCAAACGTCCCCAGAATCAGTGTCGAGATAGACTCCTTCGGTTTTGACATGGGACCCTCTGCCTTTCCGTCCGACGAAGTCAGAAAAGATTGGTGAGAAAGGTTTTCCGTCTACCACAAGCCCAATCGCCTTTACGTGCCTTAACTGCTGCCGGGGTATTCCTGCATCTGCGTCGATGACGAGCGAAATCATGATGGCGCGATCGTCCTCATCAAGTTGACTCCAGATTTTCAAACACTCCGCTCGCGGCTGCGGCTCAAGGAGAACGGCTTCCTCCATATCCCCTTCATAATTTTTTGAAAGCCCCGACAGCGCCTGGGCTACTGCGACGAGTAGTCCCGGGTGTCCACCCGACAACTCCATACATAGCTCTCTCCGTTTTCCTGTAAGACCCGGAAAGTTCAACTTTTTCAATATTTCAGCAGCCTCTGGGCCTATCAGCAAAGGCATGTTATAGGTGAACCGTGAGAACATTTCTGCAAACTCGTCTTCGATATTTTGACTGCGTAATTGTGGGAGGCTGTGCAGCGTGGCCGTGGCATACACCAGCCGTGAGTGGAAGCGATCCCGTAAGGCTCGCAGGTTTAATAACGCACGATCATCCAACGCCGCGTATATTTCATCAAACTCGTCAAAGAATAGACAAAGGTTTTGATCCAACTGCTCACAGAGATCCGACAGAGCAAGGTTAAACGAAAGGGACGCTCTAAAGGATGTTTCAGCTTCGGTGATCGAAAGGTGATATTCCTGGATATCTGCAAGTAGTTTTGCGGGAACATTCTTTGTCAGTCGCTCTATAATCGAACGGAGTACAACTTCATAGAATGCCTGTGCGGTGTTTGCAACGGCACGATTGCAATCAATATACACAAGAAAACCCGCACGGTCGGCTTCCTTCGCATAAATTTCTTCGGCTGCTTCACTCGCAAGCGAGCGCATGAGCATGGATTTTCCACTGTTGCTTAGCCCAGTGATCGAGACACAGTTCCCATCAGCAAGATCGGCTAGAAGTTTTTGAGCCAGGGAAGAAAAGGGGAGATAGTTTTTCGTCATAACATTCCTGGATACGCCGGCAGGGCCAACACCAGGCTGACCCTGCCTTGGATACCTCAATTTTACAGCAGAAGCGGCGATTCGGCTTTATACGGTGGCGCGAGAACGCAAACTTCTGGCAATAAAGACCACTGCCAGCAGCAACCCACCCATGATCACAAGAACGGGGAGACCAACCTCATCGGCAAAACCTGTTGCGGGCAATGCCGTTGCAGTTGGTGTTGCACCCCCACCTCCCTCGATCGCAGCAAGTGTCTCCAGTGCAGCCGCCGTGGCTGTTTCAGGCGCCAGGGTTGGCAATGTCAGGAACGGGGTTGGCGTATCCGTTGGGAGTACGATCACCAGCGTCGGCGTAACCGTAGCCGAGGGGGCTGGCGTCCAGCTAGCCGTCGGTGTCCGGGAAGGAGTCAATTGGATCGCTTCAGCCGTCTGGGTTTGCGCCTCCTGGGTATTCTGAAAATTGATCTCCACAGCTTGTGTGGCACGTGCTTCTCGTTGTAAGGGCGCCAGTACGAGCGCATAGACGAGCAAGCAGATCATGCTCACGATCAGGAGACCGCCCAAACCAGCGGCAGCGATCACAAACGTCCTGTTGCCGGATTCTTCTGGGAGTGGACCACCTACATCAAAATCTTCTGCCATCGTATCATCTCCTCCGCTTCTTGGCCGACCATGGATCGTTCCAATGAGCGTATTCCATCAGATCAAATTATTGCAATATCTCGATATTTGCAAGCGGCACGGTGACTGAACCCATCCCCTCAACCTCGATCGAGGCGCTGCGGGCGCGTATGCCGCTTGGATATTGGATGATATTCGGGAGTATGGAACGCACAATACCGACCTCGCCAAGGAAAGGGGCTTGAATCACCCTCACCCGAACGCCCGGTTTGAGCAAGACGACCTCCTCCGGTAAACCTACAGCTCTGCTGGTAGGAAGAGGTATGACGGCTTCGGGCCGCTGACCCTTTTGAAGCGCGTCCATTTGACCAAATAAGGCAACCTCACGACCCACATTATTCGACAAAAGATTAAACGCAGGGATATTTATTGGTCGGGACCCAAACCCCTCGGTTAGGAGAATTGGATAATGAAGACGACGTGCCACTGGGATGAGATCGGAAGACATACCTCCCAGTATCACACCACGCACGGATAATTCGGTCGCCTGGTGCAGAGGGGCCGGGTGATCGCAGATCCCCGAAATCAAAACCGCGCCTCGCAGCTTGATATCCAACTGGCTTGTCTGCAGCCGTGCTCCAGGACCTTCCCCTACGATACGCATGACTCCGAAGTCCTGACGACCGTTTCCCCAAACTGCCTGTATCAGGCTACCCGTCGTTTCAACTGTGACAACCCGCGTTCCGTCAGACCCCACAACCACGCCCGGGAATCCGGCGCGCATCTCGATCAAGCGGCCTCGCGCCTGGAGAAGAACTCGAGCTTTGGAGATCGCAGTAATTCTCCCTTCCTCCGGGGCACGGACTGTTTTCCGTGCAACCCCTACGGGTCCCGCGATCACATCTCCTTCATCGACCTTCTCCCCGACATTCACCACGATCTGACGCATGGCTTGTGATTCAGCGATCCCCAGACCACGCGCGATATCAAGGTAGTAGTGCTTCGGGGAAACCTCTGCTTGTGCAATCACGTCGGCAGCCTGTACCTTCTCGTTCACCCGAACCGTAGCAGCGCCAGGAACGGGCAATATTCGTTCACGTCTGATCGTCGTCAACGGAATGACATGAGTTCGGGATGGCAATATCATCTCGCTCATAGCAACTCCATCCCGAATGTTGCAAGAATAATGCCGAAATCAAGATTCATACCAATGCCCCTATGTCCCACAGCCATTTTTCATTCGATTCACGACGCCGTTCTGGATCTTTTTGTAAATTCAGTGGTCGTCCGCGCGCATCGATAATGAGCCCGAGCGCCCCTCCTGCCACGCGCAACGCGCCGGCTTTCCCCGGTCCTCCAAAACCCACATCGATGCCGCGCTCAGGTCGCAGAGTCAGACGGGCATTTTCCCCCTGCTTCAGAGGCAGTGTGACCAATTGACCCATGCGGATATCGCCGACGATGTCCTCTCCAACCTGATCACGCTCAAGCTGCACACGTAGAATCTTTCGCCCGGTACGTGCGCGCCCAACAGGGGACACAATGGTGCCGAGGCTCACAAAACTACCCGATTCAAGCAAATGAACCGTAACCATCGGCAACGGGCCTGCCGTCGCTCCCAATGCGGGTGTGAGACTGTGGGGATCCAACACCAGAGTTGAGATACCCGTAGGTTCCAGCGCATCCAGGAGCGTCAGGGCAGCATATCCGGGGCGCGGTGCTCGCGCGAGGACCTCACCACTAATGATAATGGGCTCAATAGCTGGAAGCAGCCATGTCGACTTGAGATTTTTCCCCCTGGGCCACCCCGTCCGAGCTCGTCGGAGTGCTGTGCGAATGAGCTCACGTGTCAGAGCGAACTCGATATGCAGATCTTCTATTTCTGCGGGTATAACACTTGGATTCAGTGATTTATTGAATACGTAATCCTGGACCTTCGTCGGCGAGATTTCGGTCGGCATCCAACGTAATATTCGGGAGAGACCACCGCCCTCTAACAGAAAGGGCAACGGCGCGCCAAGTCCAAGATCGGTATTTACCGTCAACCGCAAGTCCCCTTCAAATGCGGCGGCGATGGTGGTTTGATTTGCACCCACATCCACACCCAGAACCCCTTTCTCGGGTTCGTATATTCGGCTCAAGTATTTGATTACCCGCCCGAAAGCGTCTGCACTTAGAAGAAGGTTTCCACCCGACCAGCGATCCAATTCCTCAAAACCTGAGACTCTAGTTGCACGGACCTCGGAGATGGCATCACTGATGTGAAGTCGCGCTTGACTTAAATCTTCAATTCCCAGGGATGGCCGCACATTGGGAGAGAGATCCACGTGAAAACGATCGCCGAACCGCTCGACGACTGATGCGCTTAGACTTCGATTTCCTGCATACACAATGCGTGGTCTATCCGAGGGTGGTATCTGATCAGCAGCTACCCCAACCAGATCGATCAACTGCAGGACCGACTCGGTTGCACCACCGTCTGTTCCACCTGTCACCAGGATTAAATCCGGGTTCGCAGACAGAATCACGTCAATTTTTTCCGAGTCTCTACGTTTATCCATGAGCCCGATCTCACCGACTACGTCGATATACGTCGAAGCGGCAAGATGTTTTGCACTTTCCGCAGAGACACCCGGCATGAGCCCCACCAGAACGGCCCTGACCTGAGGCCCCGCGGAAGCCGTTGCCACGAAGATATCGACCCCCGAACCACTCGGAGTCACGGGCATGATGAGTAGATCAGATTCGTCCACCAACCGTCGACCCGTGATCGTTTGCACTCGATCCAGAGCCATCCTGACACCTTCACCGATGTCGAAAAGTGGAGCAGCCGCAGTCGAAGGCGCTTTTGCCGTGGCGACCAGGCGATAGCGACCATCAACAACGTCGAAGATGCTGGCACGTGTGTTCACCGTACCCACATCTACAGCAAGCAGCGTCTCGGCATCGATAAGCGCACTCATGTTTCGATCACAATCCCCCAAAGAGAGAAGATAACGTATCGCCTAAAAATTGAAAGCGTTCAGCCAGCACGATGATGCTCGCTGCCAGAGCGCCAGCATACATCACGCCAAATGTCAGCGCGATGAATACTTTACCGATGACAGCCATCGCAGCGTTAAACTTCGTCCGGCTTGTCACGCCAGTTACTCCTTGTTTAGCACTGAATCGGAAGTAAAGCAGGGAACTGATTGTCGCCAGTATGAGAATGAATCCACTGACGATTCCTTCCATCCAGATGCCGGCATCCTCGCCAGCTTCAGGAATTAAGATTTCACTCGTCAGCGTCGCTGTCGCCGCACGAGTTTGTGGTAAGAGAGTCCCCATAATCCCTCCCCCAACAATCACACCTGCACCCACACCGACCATGAGAGCCATCGGTAGACTGCCAAAACGAGAAAGCCTCGGCGACGCCTTGAAAAGCAGCAAAACGGTCAGGATCCATGGAATGATGATGGTACCCACAGCGGCGGGTTCGAGGAGACCAGAAATCCCGCTCTCAAAGAGAGGGTCGATTAAGTACGGTCGAATCACGTAGAAATAGGCAATGGCCCCTGCGTAGCCAGAGGCTACGCCGACGAATAAGTACGTGGCAATTCGGAATAAGACGTTGTCACTGATCAGATAGCTTAAGACCATGATGGTCAATAATGCTGCCAGAATAGTTCCGAGTGTTTCGGGCGAGAATAGACTCATGCGCTATCCTGCCTCCGCCCGATTCGCTCTGTTCCTGCCAGCCAGCTCACGATTCCGTATCCAGCTCCAACCAGGAGAAGGACCTCTATCGCGATCATGCCCATTCCGAAGGCGTCCCAACCGAGACGTGCAACCTCAGACGTGCCAATGAACTGTTCATAAGTCACGGCGGAGGGGAGTCCGGTGAGAATGCCATCGACCTGCCTATCGGGGGATTCAAAGTAAGGTCTTACCAGCGGTTCAGCCCCAGCACTCAGGATCATGATGAGCGGCGTCTCGCCAATCCATGGATTCGTTTGCTCAGCCCAGGTCCTTGCAGTTTCTGTCCCTGCTGTGATCACGACGACGGATCCAAAATCAGAGAGCCGATCCACGCCTCCTAATATGGGCGAATCCCAACCGGAGCTGCCCACGAAGTCCTCCGGAAGCCGAAAACCGCGCGGGATAGCGATGCGAGGTGCTATCGCAAATAACTGAACAGCAGTTGATCCACCAGATAAATAGCCGAGATGGACATAATCGGTTCCGTTGATCAATTCCCGTCCAGCATCAATGTTCTGTACTATCAACTCTGCCAAGGGTGGACCGGTCGGACGTGTTGAAACGGTAACGATAGGGATGGCGCGCTGCGCGGCATGATTAAGAAGCGGGCTGGCCACGATCGCAAGTTCCCCGCTGTATCCGGGTGCATAGTCGAGCACGACCAACATTGGGCGATCGGTCGGAAGCGCCTCAACCAGGGCTATGAGCGGCCCAAGATCTCGCGGAACGACGGAGGGAAGTGAGAACCCCTCAATTCCTAATCGCTCAAACAGGAAGGGTGTGACCACTGCAAGACAGAGGACGAGGGCAATCACCCAACGAACGAGGGGCACGCGGACGCGCTGCGCACCTCGAACGCCCACTTCACGCTGCTCCTCTTCGACCAAGCGATGCAAAAGCTCTGCCTGGGCATACTGCCTCTCGGTAACCTCGAGCCTTGAAGCGCTCGCTGTGGATGTGCGCGGTATAGCAACGACGGGCTCGGCCATGAGCACCCCACGCAATCCCGCTAGCGGTCCGGCCGCTTCGACGGGTTGGACCTCCTCGGGCTCGATCTCGATATCAGATCGAAAGGTGTCCACTGGACGCATAGCCTCAAGCCATGTCGGGAGTGTCGCCGGCGCTAGGTCACTGGCTCCCTCACCCTCCTCAGAATCAGGCTTCATCTCGCCGATCCAATCTGGAAGTTCTATCGATTCGAGGGTAATGTCATCGATCTCGACGACGGGCTTCTCCCCACCCTCTCCCAAGACAAGTGGGGGAACTTGTGAATCAGGCACTTCGGATGGCTCAATCCCCTCTTCACCCGGCGGCGACTCCGGAGGAGCAGCTCTTTGATCCGCGCTTAACTCAGCGCCCGCAAGTTCTGGCTGGGGATCCGGAGAGCCAGGCACTGCAGGAAGACCGGAAAGCGCCCCAAGATCGAGGGGTGGTGCTGGTTCTTCTTCAGGGATTTCTTCGTCGGCTTCCTTGGATGGCGCTAGTCCATCCAGACGACGTGGAGTTCCCTCGGGATCTTCATCAGCCCGAAGATCGGCCAGCCAATCCTCTCCTCCCTGATCGGAAACAGCAGAACCAGGGGCGGCGGCTTTGCGAGCTCGGATGCGGGCGAGCCAGTCGGGTACGTCTTCGGCTTCATCAGGGTCGCCTGCGGCGGCAAAATCCTCCATCCAGTCAGGAATTTCGCCTCCCGGAGGTCCTTCATCCGCACCCAAATCGGCTTCTCTCAACTGATCCAACCATTCGGGACTGCCGTCCTCGGCCCTTGGAGGTGCCTTCTCTGCCTCATCAGGTTCCGGATCGGAAACAACTTCTGCACGTATCCGATCCAACCAATCGGCGCCCAATTCCTCCCCCTCGCCCTCCATGGGAGGTTTTCGCTCAACATCGCTCGGGGAAGATTCGGGGGGTGAGGAATCTGCGACCAAAGGCGTGAGCCGTGCACCGCAAACGGCACATTCCTCAGCAGTTTCAGGATTTGGGGAGCTGCACATCGGGCAGCGCGCTTCGGACATCAGTTACTCCCCATACGGTCGATCTATCGCCATTAAGATTCTCAATCCCGTAACAATGGCGCCCAGGGCAACTCCCAGTATGATGCCGCGCGCACCTCCAGCAGCAGCAACCTGGGCAAGCGTATTACGAATACCACTGAATAATTGAGAAAAAGCGCTGTCACTCCCAAGCAACCACGGGCCGGTGCCCAGCAAGATCAGGAGTGCTGTGAGTAAAAATACAACACTAAAAAGATCCCGACGACGGGAAACAATGCGGAACCCTGCCACGGTCAGCGTGACCGCGAGCAACCCGCTCAATGTCGCTTCAACTGGCAATTGAATGTTCTCGAAGAGCCACAGAACGATGTCACTATCAGGGCGGTAAAAGAGACCGAGAACAAGCGTCGCAAGAAACGAGGACACTAGGACTATGCTGTAAGGGTATCCATTTTCTTGTGCACCGATTTTCGACCAGTGCACCAAGAATAGGTTGAACAATCCAAGGAACAGCGCGACTGCTGCGAGTACCACGGCCCATCGCATGAGTAAAAGACGCAAGTCGAATAATATCTTGACCAATCCATCGGTGGGAATTTGATCAAGCCGTACAAAATAACCCAGGAGGACCAGAACCCCACTCACAACTGCAGTGGTAGCCCAGATCATGTACGAACCGATTTTCACCAGCTAACCCCAATCACACGAAGCAGTGTTCCCAGAAGAATGGCGCCAATAACTACAATGCGAACTGCATCCTGGACTCGGAGACTTGCTCGATGCGCCTCGCCAACATTCAGATAGGCCCCTCCAGCATATATCTCCTCACCGATGAGAGGATGGTTGGCACTCGCGTAAAGAAGCGCTTGTGATTGAACATCATCTGTCCCTGCCAGGACAAAAGAATGTCCTCGCTCACCTGCATCCGCAGCTAAAGCACCTTCGGCTCCAAAGGAACCCGCCAGAACATTTACGGATACATCCTCAGTCGCGAGTAGAGTCGGCAAGGTGGCAAAATATGAAAATGGCGTAGGTCCCAGAAATCGACCCGACGTAGGATGAAACCGGTCGAGCGCGCCTGCAGAGGCATATCTGTTGCGCAGGGAGTCTTGGGCGAGAATCATCATCGCTCCGTCACCCGTCGTTACAACTGCGGGTTTGTCGCTCAATGTGGTCACACGACCGATACGCTTGAGCATCACCAGCCCCGCAAAAGCAGGCGCACTATCTGTTCCGATGATC
>CBDVCG010000048.1:0-9212 GCA_965372425.1 uncultured Anaerolineales bacterium | reverse complement strand
ATGTCCGGTGGTGTGGGAGGGGAGGGGCCGTGAGGCTCCCCCCTATCCCAATTCATTATAAATAATCAGAGCCACCACGACGGGGGCTTCTTCGGAGAAAGGGGGCCAGCACAGTCGCAGATCTATGTGCCCATTTCTTTCTCACCTGATCACTTGTTCTCGTGTCATTTCGAGCGCAGTGAGAAATCCCCCTCACTACCAAATCCTAATGTTCCGGTCTCTGGAAAGAGAATCCCCTCTTCAACCAATCCAGGGCTCCTAAGTTTGAGCTTGTAAGGGGATTTCTCACCCCCTTTCGGGGGGTTCGAAACGACACGTGAATAAGATCTTGAATTGGGGCTTTTCACACGACAATCGGAAGAGCTTCTGCGCGATAATCTCGAGAATTCCCCTTCCTTCGTTCCTGATCCCTTCTCGCTTTATACCTTATTCTCAGAAATCCTGGGAAGATCAGGCGAGTTCCGTTACCCATACTAAACCCATGAGCTCGTTCTATTCGGCGGCTAGGAAGATGCGTGTTCTATGAATGTGGAAGGTTGTTGGATCAAGTTCGAGCGCCAGGCTCACCTCGTCGGGACGACCTGTGGCGCCCTCTCGATTTGCGAGCTGCATCTCGAGATATAGACCCCCAGTCCCTTCTTCAGCAACATGAAGATCTTCAATTAAAGGTCGCAGGTCATAAGTTTTATTTCGTCGTTCGCGAATGATGTGTTCGGTCTCGAGAACGTCGGCGATCTTTTTGAGAAGCTCTTCCCTGATTTCCTCGGGTATCGGCGTCACTTTATATTCGGAGGACACAACCTGGGTTTGGAGAGCTGGCATCTTTGTGTCGACCTCGGAAACTTCGTTTACAGCAAGCCCCGGGGGGGAGGCTGCCTGAAGCGCTTCAAGGAGCCTTTCAGGCGCGATCGGATCTTCCAGCCAGATATCCATTATCTCGGCTTCACTCGTGTAGCCAAGCGGCAGCGCTGAAGCTAGATTGATGCGTGGGCGCGGGTTGAAGCCTTGTGAGTAAGCGAGAGGGAGACGTGCGCGGCGGATGGTCCGTTCCAGAGTTCGATGCAGATCAAGATGACTTGTGAAACGCATCCCGACTAGTTTTTCGAAATGGACCCGATACCGAGTTGTATCCATCGTCCTACGCTTCCGACATTGGGAGGAGCAGTTCGACAGGTTTCCGACTTGGTGAGCGGACCTCCGGGCATTCCCACACTTCTCCCGGATTCTCTCGCCTGAGCTCGGCAAATTTTGGAAGGATGCCGCAGGCGAAACATCGCTCTCGACAATCGATGCGCGTTCGACCTTGTTGGCTCCAGAGATAGTCCTCGGTGAGGAAGCGTTTACCCACCCCGGCATCGATATGGTCCCAGGGCAGAGTCTCGTCGATAGGTCGTTCGCGATGTGTGTAAAACTCGGGTTCAAGCCCAACCATCTTGAAGGCATCCAACCAGGTATCGTAGTCGAAATGTTCTCTCCACGCGTCGAAACGGGCGCCGCCTTGCCAGGCGTGAAAGATGACCTCCCCCATCCGTCGATCCCCTCGAGAAAGCCAGGCCTCGAGCATCGTCTCACGGGGGTCGTTCCATGCCAGCTTTAACCCCTGACCGCGCAGCTCTCGTTTTAAATGCCGCTGTTTTTCTTCGATTTGTTCAAATGTGTCGCAAGGGACCCATTGGAACGGCGTATGCGGTTTTGGGATGAAAGTGCTCACCCCGGCGTTGACCCGGGCGCGTTTCCCCATGATCTTCCTACCTTCGGCGAGCACCGCTTTGCATAAATTGGCGATGGCTTCTACATCCTCCATCGTTTCTGAAGGATGTCCGATCATAAAGTAGAGTTTGAGCGTATGCCATCCGCGTGCATATATCTCCCTCGCAGTCTCAAGGAGCTGTTCGGTGGAAACGGGTTTGTTGATGATTTTTCGCATCCGTTCTGTTGCTGCCTCTGGGGCGAGCGTAAATCCCGACCGGGAAGATTGACCACGCAAGAGTTCCATAAGCTCGACAGAGACTGTCTCAATCCGCAGCGATGGGAGTGAAACCTTCAAGTGCCGATCACCAAAGCGTTCGCCCACTTCTTTGACGAGACTCAATACCTCGTCGTAATCAGAAGAGGACAACGAGAGTAACCCGACCTCTTCAAACCCCGTAGCATCGATTGCCTGTTTAATGGCATTAACGATCTCATCAACCGTGCGCTCCCTGACAGGGCGAGTGATCATCCCGGCCTGGCAGAACCGGCAGCCACGCGTGCAGCCTCGCATGATCTCGATGGGGACGCGGTTGTGTGTGACATCTACGAACGGGACGATGAAATCGGTCAGTGGAGGTGGAAGCTTCGGCATGATGCGCTTGATGACGGGCATCCTGGCAGCATCATCGAATGCAGAGACTTGGGAGATGGTTCCATCTTCGAGGTATTCCACCCCGTAAAAGGAAGGGACATACACCCCCCACAGTTTGGCGAGGGATCGCAGCAATTCCTCCCGCCCAGCCCCAGATCCTTTCCAAGCGAGCACACGGTCTGCAATCTCAAGGATGACATCCTCGCCTTCGCCGATGACGAAAGCATCGATGAACTCGGCCATCGGTTCCGGGTTGAGGGTCGCATGCCCGCCAGCGATGATGATGGGATCCTCATCGGTACGATTAGAGGAGCGAAGGGGAATCCCAGAAAGATCGAGCAGGTTGAGCGCATTGGTGTAGAGCGTCTCGTAGGGCAGGCTCAACCCGACGAGATCGAATTCGGAGATGGCGTGTTTGGTCTCGAGCGAATAAAGTGGCACACTGTTTTTTCGCATAGCCACTTCCATGTCGGGCCAGAGCGTATACGTGCGTTCGGCAAGCATATTGGGCTGTTTGTTAATGATGTCGTACAGAATGGCCAAACCGAGGTTTGACATGCCGAGGTCGTAGATATCGGGGAAGGCGAGCGCGACATGCAGTTTGGTATCGTCCCAGGATTTGACGACCTGGTTGAGCTCGCCACCGGTGTAGCGTCCAGGCTTCTGCACTGTGGGGAGTATCCGGTCTAGATTGCGCTTGATTTCATCAGGTTTCATCAGAGATTTTGTCCACGTACGGCAGTAATTTGACGGTAATAGTCTGAAAAATTCTATCACAAGGGGTCATTGAAAAAATCAAACTGGATACGTTTCGTTGACGGTGCATATCGCGGATGGTAGAATGACGCACGCTGCCCCCATCGTCTAGTGGCCTAGGACGCGGCCCTCTCAAGGCCGAAACCGGGGTTCGAACCCCCGTGGGGGCACCTGTGGACCGCTCAATACGAACGGTTCTTTTCGTTGAACATAGTTGAATGTGAATAGAGCCGGATTACTTTGCCGATTGGCGGCCAGAAGAGCTGGCTACGGTAAGAAATTACCCTTCAGATGTGAATATCAATGAGTGCCCTCCGATTGGACGAGAATTTAAATGAGCACTATATTTAGGCGAACACAAGCTTAATGAGGAGCAATATGCGGCGAACAGTGGTGATTACAGGCAGCACACGCGGGCTCGGATACGGTATGGCAGAGTCTTTCCTTTCACGTGGATGTTCAGTCACTGTAAACGGTCGATCTGAGGGTGCTGTCGACTCGGCGATCTCATCCTTGAGCGAAAAGTTCGACCCATCGAAACTGCTGGGAGTTGCCTGCGATGTGAGGGCGCCGGATCAACTTGAGAACTTATGGGATCAATCAAGGTCAAAGTTCGGTGAGATCGATATTTGGATCAACAACGCGGGGATAAGTGGCGACCAGAAACCGGTTTGGAAGTTGGCAGCGGATGAATTGGCTTCCGTCGTAGACACAAACGTAACAGGGATCATGTTCGGTTCACAAGTTGCCGTACGTGGCATGCTGGCTCAAAACCATGGCGCGATCTACAGCATGGAAGGAATGGGGAGCGATGGGCGCATGCACGATGGTTTGATCACTTATGGGATGACGAAGTACGCTGTCGATTATTTTACAGAAGCTCTTGCGAAGGAGCTCGGTGGAACACGCCTGATCATTGGCTCGCTTAGACCAGGCATGTTAGCCACCGAGTTCATCACAAACCAATATGTCAATCGCCCGGATGATTGGGAGAAGGATAAGAGAATATTAAACATCATTGCGAGCCGCGTTGAGACGGTTGCCCCCTGGCTGGTCGATAAAATCCTGGCGAATCAAAAATCGGGTGTCTGCATTTCATATTCCTCCCGGTCGAAGCTCTTCATGCGTTTTTTGACGGCTCCTTTCTCGAAGAGGGTCGTATTTGATGATTTCTAGAGAATCTGGGTTGGGACCATGTATCCACGAAGGATTTTTCACACACCTGAGTTTATGCGCATAACCATATAGAGGTCTCAGCGAGATCTGATGTTTCGTGGGACTTTCCAACCGGACGCTGTCTTGGGATAATATCCGTGTTCGAATACTTGCGTGCACGGTATAGATGTAGATAATGAAACATAATCCATGGTCACATGGAGCGGAGGGATGATGAGCAGAACACTGAAGTTCTTGCCGATATTACTCATTGGTTTCTTGACATCAACTTGCAATCTTCAGGCGCCGGACGCGGACACCGCGCCACCGGCGTCCGACCAGCAAGACGAAGATGTAAACGGGACGGGAGGTATTGCCGGTCGTCTCTGGCACGATGTTTGTGGTCCGCCTTCCGATAGTGACGTCGATCCCGATGAATTGCCCCTTGGATGCGTGATTGACTCAGGTTCTGGCGAAGTCATCGCAAACGGGAAGCTGGATGTGGCCGAGATCGGCATTTCTGGCGTGACCGTCACGCTCGGGGAAGGGACTTGCCCGGCATTCGGCCTGGCCACAACCGTGACCGGAGCGGACGGGATGTACCTCTTCAGCGCGCTCGAGGCTGGAACGTATTGCGTTGAGATCGATCCAGGGCTCGAATCAAATGCCGTCATTCTCCAACCTGGTCGTTGGACGTATCCTCCAACAGAGGATCCTGGAGCTGCGAATAGTGCGGACATCGTCATCGAAGAAGGGGATGTTCGATCGGATGTCTATTTCGCCTGGGATTTCGAATTTCTACCCGAAGGCCCTCCGCCTCTCACGCAGACGCCAGCCCCCTCGGCGACATCGGTAGAGACACCATCAGGCACGGAAACACCCGAAGGCGAGGATGGAGGAACTGCGACACCGACCTTTACCGCAACGCCGATCCTGGTAGAAGGGGATCCAAGAGGATCGCTTGGAGAACCAACCTGGGTTGATACCTTCACAAATACAGAGGCCTGGCCGTTATACGATGACAGCAACGTCCGATTTACAGTTGATGGGGATAAGCTCGTCATGACCGCCTACAATCCAAGTTTTTACAATGGATGGATGCTTACATCGATTGATAGCGTAAATCCCTACCTCGAAATGAGCACGGAGGTAGAGGATTGCTCGGGCAGGGATAGCTACGGCATCATGTTCCGTGCTTCCACAACCGACAAAGGATACGTGGGCTACCTGTTTGGCATTGGGTGTGATGGGACCTATGTTCTCCGGTCCTGGGATGGTGAATCTCTGACAAAAATCCAGGATTGGACTGCGAGTGAGTTCATCAAATCGGGGTCAGATCAAACCCATCGCATTGGGGTTTGGGCTGAGGGGACTACGTTGAAACTGTACATCGACGGGCAAGAAGTCACGAGCATCACGGATGGGACCCACCAAAGCGGGCTCTTCGGGGTGTATATCGGATCGGCCGAGACCCCCAATCTTAAAGTTAACGTAGATGAGTTCGCATACTGGAAATTGCCATAGACAGGTGGGTTAGACAAGGTTCTATTAATATATGAAGAATGACTGCGATCGTGGTTATCGGGACGATCGCAGTTCGTTCGTTGTAGTGAAGAATCCGACGGAGCTGTCATTTTCAATACGGCGGCTGGTTTGAGTTTCCATTCCGGGTTTAACTTGACAGTTCTGAGGCCCACTTGTTCTGATGCAAGGGTGTGGTATTTGGAAGGCAGTTGTAAACCATGAGGACTTGTTCGAGATTAGAATTATTGAGGGCATGTCGGCTGATCATTTATGGGCAGCTTTGGAACACGAATATTTACTTTTTCTAAGCAAAACGATTGGCTGGACCTGGAGTAGCTCATGACGAAGAAGTTTGGTGTACTCACTGGAGGCGGTGATGCTCCCGGTCTTAACGCAGTAATTCGTGCCGTCGTGAAAACTGCAAATCGAGATTACGGGACCGAAGTGTTCGGAATTCGAAACGGGTTCGATGGACTTGTCGATGTCGAAGGTGTTTCGCTTCTGACCCCTGAGAAAGTCCGTGGAATACTCCCTCGAGGTGGCACCATTCTTGGTACGGCGAGTAGGGGAAATCCATTTGCGAGGAAAGTGGTACAAGATGGCGTAGAGAAGATTATTGATGTATCGAACCTCGTCGTGGAGAGGATCCATGAACTGGAGTTTGATGCACTCATTGTCGTTGGTGGAGATGGCACGATGCGAATAAGTCTTGAACTCTTCGAGAAGCATTGTCCGGTCGTGGGTGTGCCAAAAACAATCGACAACGACATCGAAGGCACGGATGTAAGCTTTGGCTTCGATACTGCAGTGAATATTGCTATGGAAGCCATAGATCGGTTGCATACAACGGCTGAGTCGCATCACCGTGTCATGGTCCTTGAACTGATGGGACGCGAGGCCGGTTTTATCGCGCTTCATGCAGGCGTTGCCGGAGGGGCGGACGTTATTCTCATCCCGGAAATCCCTTTCGAGTTTGATTGTGTGAGGGATAAAGTGCTTGCGAGAGCGGAGGCAGGTCGGCATTTCAGCATCATTGCGGTGGCTGAGGGAGCACACCCGAAAGATGGACAGCACGTCTATCGTCTGGAGGGGGACGAAGTATATACTCCCAGGCTGGGTGGGGTCGGTCGCCTGGTTGCGGATTATGTGGCCACAGCATGCGAAATGGAATCCAGAGTGACGGTGTTGGGGCATCTGCAGCGAGGTGGATCACCGACTGCATTTGATCGATGGTTGGGTACTCGCTTCGGCGCTGGAGCAGTGAGGCTGGCAGAGGACGGTGGGTATGGCCGCATGGTTGCATTAACCGGAACCGAAATCGTCGACGTGTCTCTCGAGGACGCACTGGCTGTCCCCAAGCGGGTCAGGCTTGACAGCGATGCCGTCGCAACAGCCCGAGGGTTGGGTATCTGCCTGGGAGATTGAGATCGTGTTTTGTGCAGTCGGCACATCGAAGAGGTATTATTGGACACGACATCGACGAGCAAAGAACTTAGAAAATTCCTTCTGGGGGCGATTCTCGGCGCATCTTTTTTTCTAGTCCTTGCCGGGGTTGTTGAGATCGCCATCTCCCGAGAGGAACAATGCTATCGCGAGAATCAGCGCATGCGCCTCGCCGCTAACAATTACGATGTTTGTCTTCCACAGTGGGAATCTTATTTTCTCCGTTCGACCTCTCGAGGCATAGTCTGGACCCTGAACCATGATGCACCCGCGCCTCTTGGCTGGGTGGTCATGCTGTTTTTCTATAGCGTTCTCGGCGGGTTTTGTGCGCAGATGTCCCGTAACTGGGGGATCGTTACATTCTTCGCCGTGGGTTTGGGTGCGGTCGCGATTTTTTCAGGCATGGGATACTTTCTCGAATTTATTGTTTTTTGACCTCATTATCGTGTGATCAGACGTCGTCTTTGTCACTTCCAATGTTTGGTCTCCATCCCGGGAGGACGATTTAGACGTGTACACAGGTCCGCCTCCTGCCAGATTGAAGCCCCCTCCTTTTCCGTAAGGGACGTCTTCCCTAATATAAATAGGGCGAGCACGAAGGCTCGTGATCATAAAACCGTAGGGGCTGTCCCAAAAGGGCAGCCCCTACCAAATGCAATAGAAAGAATCACCGAAGTAGAGACCAGGGCGTCTCTACTGTGCCCCTCATCGCCTTGGCAAGCTCGATCGCCCAAACGGCTTCCTTCCCCCACTGGATCTCACCAACGCAGTTGCCTTCGGCTGGCGCATCGTCGGATCGACGTCCGCAGAGGATTTCCACTTCCAAGCTATCGCCCATGCCGGGCGGACAAAAACTGGGTGGACACACGGGTCTGCACCTACATGTTGAGTCTCCACACGTAGGGGCCCCCCTCGTGGCGGCCCTGTTCCTTCACCCATGCCATCATGCGCAGGGACCGCCCTTCGTGGCGGTCCCGAAATAATATAAATACATCGCTCCCATTCTAAAGAATGTCGAACCGATATTTAAAGGATGAAAGCCGCCTTGAAGACGGCTCTCATGTGCGCTGCGGCGCCCTTACCCTATTGGGAGGAGGGACGCCGCAGCACGTTCAGCATATTCATTCGTACTCATTGGCATCACCTCCTCCTTTCGTGGGATAGCGATGGAGGAGGCACACTTTCTTGTGTGCAAACGAGAGTATCGCATATTAAAGACGTACGGTCAATCATTCGATGACATCATTCGATGAGCATGGCATCCCCAAAGGAGTAAAAGCGGTAATGCATCTTAATCGCTTTTTGGTAAGTATCCAGGACCAGATTTCGACCTGCGAAAGCAGAAACCATCATGAGTAGCGAGCTGCGAGGCAGGTGAAAATTCGTGATCATCGCATCGACAGTCTTGAATCGATACCCTGGCAGGATGTAGAGGTTGGTGGGACCCTTATAGGGGTTCACGCGCCCTCCGGATGAGGCGGATTCTAGCGCTCGCACAGTCGTAGTTCCCACGCCAACGATCCTTTTACCTTCCTTGCGGGCAGAGCTGATGCTGTTAGCCACACTTGCAGATACCTGACACCACTCCGAATGAATGGCATGATCGCTCGGATCATCACTCCGAATGGGTACGAATGTGTCAAGCCCGATGTGAAGAGTAATATAAAGAAGTGTGACGCCAGAATTTTTCAGCTCGCGAAGCAGTTCGGGGGTGAAATGAAGGCCAGCTGTAGGTGCGGCTACGGAACCTGGACGTCGAGCGAAAATCGTCTGGTACTCTTCCGCATCCCTTAACGGTTCGTGGATGTAAGGCGGGAGCGGCATCTCTCCTATCTCATCTAATCGAGGTGAGATGGGTTGTGAGAATTTAACTACACGTCTCGTCTCACCCAGGTCTGTAATGACTTCTCCCTGTAGGTCCCCTGGGAAGGCGAGTTTCACCCCCGGCGTGAGCCCTTTCCCGCCGACGATGCACTCCCATTTAGATGAA
>CBDVCG010000047.1:0-9212 GCA_965372425.1 uncultured Anaerolineales bacterium | reverse complement strand
AGGCCCAGAGCCTGCGTGGCGAGGGCGAGGCCTTGGCCATCAAGATCTACGCCGTTGCCCTGGAGCAAGACCCGGAGTTCTACGCCTTCATCCGCCGTCTGGAAGCCTATAAGACCACCCTGAAGGAAGGCGACTTCATTGTCCTTCCGGTCGACTCCGACTTCTTCCGCTACCTGACCAGCGGCGCGCTTGTGCCGGTTTCTGGCGAGGAGGAAGTCGCCATCGAAGCGGGTGAGTGAGGGGTCAATGGACTGCCTGCGGAGTCGGTACGATTAATACGACGAATTACCGAGCGTTCTACACGTTCCGCAATATCTGCCTCCAACTCTGGGATCTGGTCTCTCGACCCATCCCTGAGTTGCCCTTCCCAGAGCCTGTCAACTTCGGTGAGGCAATGATCACACTCAGCCAGGTGGGAAAGGATGATTTCGTTCTCTTCCTCGCTTAACTGACCAGCGAGAAAAGCCTCCAGCGGTTCCTTAGGATGTTCGTTTTCTGTCATGACACCTCCGCCTCCTTCACTTTAAGGTAAGCAGCCCGCAATGCCAGACGCGTGCGATGAACGCGCATTTTAGCAGCACTTAAACTGATTTCTTGTATCTGGGCAATTTCATCATACGTCCTCTCGTCCAGGTCTTTCATCTGTATCACCTCGAGCTCCTCTGGACGCAATCGAGTCATGGCCCATGCCAAGACCGCTAGTTCCGGTGTTCTTTCCCGGGAAGGCCCGGCGACATCCTCCGATGGAATGAATTCGGCGAAGATATCCAGTGGTTCAGGATGGATCTGGGGACGTCGCTCCCAGTGCCGCAATTCATTTAGACACGTGCGGGTTGCAATCCGGCTGAGCCATGTCTTGAATGAGGAACGACCCTCGAAATTCGTCATTCCACGGTAGGCCTTGAAGAATACCTCCTGCATGAGATCTTCTGCGTTTTGGGGGTTCTGGACATAGCGGTAGCAAATGCGCCAGATGTACTGCTGGTGACGTTTGTAAAGCACAGTGAAAGGACGCTGATCCCTCGACCCGCGAACTTTTCAGATTTGTACCAGAGTTTCATCGGACAGCTCCGAGAGCGTTCTTTCGGTCAGGCTGGTCTGTGCGGCCATACTCTCATCATTCGTTGGGAGCACATATCTCTCCTGTTTCTGACCTTCAATTTCCTTTTCGCAATACTCTAGCTCCTAATGAGTCTACCAGTACGAGTTGACCTAAGTCGTAGGTCAAGAACCTAAACGCTTTTTTCTACTTTAGCCGTATTAACACGATGATTCACAGCTGACTTTCCCTGCACAACCCTGCACACCCCTCCCGCTAAGGTGCTTGATCGCATAGGGCCTTGTTGTCATATGCTAACTCGCCCGACCTCACATCCTCTGATAGGGTTCGTGTCCCTCAACGCGCAGGTGTACCTACGGCTTCCTTCAGACCCCGCCTCGCGACGACGCCCTTGCCTTCAGCTAACGGTTGGTGCGATAAACTTCCGTAAGGGTCTTTCACCCTCTAGCCAACGCCCCTACCTGGCGCACAGACAAGGACCTGCCCTCTTGTGGCAGGTCCTCATCAATAGAATAGCAGTTTAGTTTCTACCTTGTTCTTGGGATCATTCAGAATCTCGAAACGATTTCAGCCATTGTTCCAACTCACGCCCGGCAATGTCCCGGGCTCCAAGGCCGAATGCCAATGCTGCAGCCACAGCGAAAGTACCCAATACAATCCCAAAGGTCAGGTTGACGATGTCTTCGGCGATCCCCATTTGACGCAGTCCCAGGGCGGCGGCGAAGACAGTAATCGCCACACGAGCGGTCGGCGCCAGCACATTTGCATGTGACCCCGCAGTGTCACGGATAATGCTATCTGCCAAACCAGCCAGGTAGAGGCCAAAGCCGAGGATTACTAAACCAAGCAGCACATTCCCGACTGCGATCAAGAACTGCGACGCCAGCTCTGCAAGGATTGAGAACCCCAAGAGGTTGGCGGATTCGATGACGGCAAAGAACATGATCGCTACCATCACAAGGTAGCCAACGATTTCTGAAGGCGTTCGACGACCTTCAACGTCTTCGCCACCAAGCCCAATCCAGCTCAGGACTTTGTTGAACCCGAACCCTGTGAGCAGGTTCGTTATGAAAGTGCCCCCCAACTTGGCCACAAAGTATGCAACAGCGATGAGCAGGAAAGCTCCGAAGATAGCTGGCAAGGCAATGAGAATGGTAGCCAACATCTGGGAAGCCGGATCAGAGATCGCTTCGATCTGTAAGACGTTCAACGCAGAGATCGCGATCGGAATGAGGATCATCACATAGACGATGGTGCCAATCACCTCTGAGAGTCCTTGTCCCCCCATTGCATCCTTATCAAGCCCTGTCCGCTCACCCAGGCGATTCACACCGATGCCAATCAGAAGGTTCGTCAGGATCCGGCGAACAATACGAGCCGCAAGCCAGCCTATCAACAAGATAAGCCCAGCAGCGAGGATGTTCGGCACGTACCCAAGGATCTCGTCAACCATCCCTTGCACCGGCTGAAGCAATCCTTGCAGGTTCAGTGCGCCTAATACCGCCGGGAGGAAGAGCAGGAAGACAAGCCAGTAGACCACATTGCCGAGTGTGACGCTCAAGGAAACTTCCTCGGAGACCTCGATATCAGCCTCACTTGACAATCGTTCATCTACCTTGGCAGCCCGCAGCAAACGCACGATTACGAATTTAAGTGAGCTGGCTGTGATCCAGGCTACGAGGAGCAGTACGCCTGCCGCCAGAAGCAAGGGTATGTATGAGAGGACTTGATTTAAGAGTTGGTTGAACGGTTCGGCTACGACGGAAAGGTTTAACGCCTGGAGAAAGGCTACCACCACAAACAGCATGATGAAGTAATACACTACCCTTCCAGCCCAGCGTGTAACCTGAACCTTGTCTGATTCAACGTCGTCTTCGGATCGCGTCATTTTTGCGATCCTCTCATCGACTTTTGCGCGCTTGAACAAACCACGTGTAATGGCAGCGCCGATCATTGCTATTAACCATCCTACTACGAGGATTGCAACAGCAAGCAATACGCTCGGTAAGTAGCCACCTAGCGTCTCCAAAAATTGCGTTAGAAATTCATCCATCGATATTTCCTCCTATTATATTTGGCCAACAATAGAACTGCTGGTCATAGATTCTGTTCAATTTATATAGACACCCTTTTAGGGGAGATCGTCACACTTAATGCCAAGGAATGCGTGAGATAGACGAAACACTTCTTCCAGTCATTAAGATCGACTTCCTTTACATAAACATCTCCAACAGTAGGAAGTTATTCAGCACACGGTCGAATCAGAAACCAGGGATATCGATACCTTGATTACCGTTCACATGAAAACATCATGTTGAACCACAGAGGTCTCCAAAACCTATGCTTCAGGTAAATAGTCTCCCTACCCCCGATCAAGGTTTCTCCAAATATCTGAACATCACGAAACCCGGCGCGCTCAAGCAAAGCCAACCAGCGCTGCGGTGAGTATGTCGAAACATGTGTCTTATCGAACACATTCGTAAATGCAGTATGAACCTTTCCCAAAAAGCCGGCATTGAACGGAACTGACCCCATGAATAAACCCCCTTCTCGCAAGCTCTTGGATAATTTTTCTATGACTTTTCCTGGTCGTTCCAAGTGCTCCAAGATATTGAACGCTACGATCATATCATATCGCCTACGAGGCGGTTGGTCCTCTTCAATAATATCGACTTGTTTCACCTTCCCTTTAGATCGTCTTCGATGGTTTTAACTGCATACTTTGATATGTCCATCCCTTCTACATCGAAGTGTCCTTGAGCCAATTCGAGAAAATCCCCTTGCCCAAAGCCGATTTCAAGCAACCTGCCCGATTGCTTATGGGCGAGGATCTCTTCCAATCGTTTCCGGTTTCTTTGTGAATGGGAGGATCTATTGATGAAGATATTTTCAAAATACGTTTCGTCGTATTTCTTACGAATAAGGTTCACTCGGTATTGACAAAACTCGTATATTGTTCGACCCATGTACGACTTGACCTTGATCAGCCGCCAGGCAGTCTCGTTGAAGGAGCAGTATGCCCTGAGACAAGATTTACGTGCATTAAACCATGCGGAACTCAATTTGAGGATAAAGCAATTTGTTATTAATCGTAGATTCAACTCAATAGTGCAACTCTTAACCAGCCATAGAATCCTAAAACACGGGGATATGAACTTGTTTTCTCTGAGCTGTCTCGATCCATGCAGGCACTTTCCGGATTCGAACCTAGGATCCAGAGGTTATTAGTTCGAATCCTGTAATTAGGGGGCTTGGACCGTCAGGCAGGGCTTCCAAGGGCAGCCTTTCGATTTTCGATTACTCGGAACCCAGCGAGCATTAGTTTCAATTTTCCTACATGCGGAGAGCGAATCTAGTAAGTGCGGTCGGTATCCAGAATAAGATCACCCCCAACCTCGCTTTCATTCTTTTGTATTGCACTTGCGAGTTGAATCGACGGGGTAAAAAAGTGGGCGGAACAGGACTCGAACCTGCGACCTCTTCTGTGTAAGAGAAGCGCTCTAACCAACTGAGCTATCCGCCCACACTGAGATTATAGCCTTCAGGGATTGGAGGGTCAACGATGGTCGATTCAGATGATCTAATGGAGCGCATCGTCTCACCCAGAGCGACCGCTGATAGTAGGTGGAAAGGGGATTTCTCGTTGCGCTCGAAATGACAATTTACGAATTCGCACGGAGCTGAACCTCCGGGCTCAATTCAGAATGGTGCTTCGCACCCTTGATCTCAACCCGAAGGACCAAGGAAATACTTTGGGCTTGAGCGTTGAGCCCGACCATTCATAGTCGAGTGGTCATAATCCACACAACAGATTCGGGAGTAACGATCCCTACGCCAGTATCCCGGATACCTAGGGTATCCGGGATACTAGTTCACTTAACACATTGCACGACCGGTCCACCGTGCTATAGTACAACCTGCCGTATCCAACCCTATCGATGCGATCCAAGGACATTGTTTTGTGCTCCTGAAACTCGAAACCACTGTAGGAATATCGATCTAAATGCTCTACATCATCCCATTCTTTTCAATCGTCCTCATCCTACTACTGGTCTGGGAGATCTGGGTTTGTGAGGGCGCCCATTTTGGACGGCGATTTGTCGTCTTGTTGTACGACCTCACCGCGCCGCGCTTTGATCGTATTAAGCAATTCGACACACTGTGGGAGAGAAAATACCTCGGTGAACCTGTCGCAGCCGTGATTGGATCCCTCCAGGATCCCAGGATCCTCGATGTGGGAGCAGGTACTGGACGGCTCGCAAGGAGCACGCACCAAATACAGAATTTCAATCACGCCATCATCTGTCTCGAACCCTCCAGAAAGATGACCTTGGTCGGACGAAGCCTCACAGATGAAGACCGCGCCCTTTGGATGCGAGCCTGGGCAGTTCCCCTTCCCTTCGCTAATAACACTTTCGATCTTGTAGTCAGTCTGGAGGTGCTTGAATTCACACCTCATCCCGCGCAGACCCTGGATGAACTCTACCGGGTTGTCAGGCCGGGGGGCTGGATGCTAATTACGAACCGGGTTGGTCGGGACTCGAAATGGATCTTCGGAAAAATCATCAAAAGAGACCAATTTGAATTTGTCCTGCAATCCCACGGATTCAGGGAAATCGAAGTGTTCCCATGGCAGGTGGAGTACGATCTGACCTGGGCTCGTAAACCGGGCTAAGGATTTCTGAATACGCCGAAATTTGAGTATCCCGGATACGATGTCCACGATTTTTCTGTCGCTGTTCTTCAATCAAGGCGCGATCCGGTGTTTCTCTCAAGCCAAAAACAAGCTTTGCCATATAATTATCGCTATCTCGGCCATTGTGCTTGAGCGCTTGATGATCAATAAAACGCTTGACGAATTCAACTGAGGTTTTTCAAAATGCGAATACTTCGCTATCGACGTTCCGCGAAGGGGAAACCCACTTGGGGGTGGCTGGCCGAGGACAAGATCGGTAAGCTCGTGGGAAGTCCTTTTAACGATTATCGACGTGAGGAACCGAAATGGTTCATCGACAAGGTGCAGCTTCTCCCACCTGTCCAGCCAGGAAAAATCATCTGTGTCGGGCGAAATTATGCTGCCCATGCTGCCGAACATGATGTTGACATCCCGGATATCCCTCTCTTGTTCATGAAACCGCCCAGCGCGGTGATTGGACATGGTGATCCCATCCAATTACCCCCTCAGTCCACGCGAGTCGAACATGAGGGGGAGCTCGCCATCGTCATCGGTCAGGAGGCTCACGGGATATCTCCCGCAGAAGCAGGGTCGACCATCCTCGGCTACATTGCGGCAAACGATGTCACCGCGAGAGATCTTCAACGACGTGACGGGCAATGGACGCGCGCCAAGGGTTTCGACACATTCTGTCCAATTGGACCGTGGATTGAAACAGACCTCGATCCAGCCGATGTGCTCATTACGTGCTCGGTGAACGGGCAGATGCGTCAGATGGGATCCACGCGAGACATGATCTTCCCGGTACACAGTTTGGTAGCCTTTATCTCGTCCATTATGACCCTTCACCCCGGGGATGTCATCCTCACCGGGACACCCGCGGGAGTCGGCCCTCTCCTCGCTGGTGATGAAGTTTCCGTTGAAATCGAGGGCATAGGAACGCTGACAAATACAGTGGCAGCAGATGCTTGACAATGCGCAGCAGGAATAAGCCGGGGGTTTCCACCCCCAGACCCCGCTTTCCCCTCATCCCTGCAGCAAGCTACAGGGTATCCCGGCTTTTTCCCATAAACTTCGAGGAGGTACGTAATGGGGATAATGCCCGATCACTGGATTGTTAAGATGGCGCGAGAGACGCGCATGATTGAACCCTTCGAGGAGGGTCAGGTACGAGATGGCGTCATCTCATACGGCGTCTCATCGTATGGATACGACATCCGTGTCGCAGATGAATTCAAGATATTTACAAACGTATATTCGACGATCGTAGATCCAAAAAACTTCGATCCGGCATCGATGGTGGATTTCAAGGGGGATGTGTGTGTGATCCCACCAAATTCATTTGCCCTCGCCAGAACTGTGGAATACTTCCGCATCCCACGGAGTGTGCTCACGATCTGCGTCGGCAAATCTACGTATGCGCGCTGCGGGATCATCGTGAATGTCACCCCATTTGAACCAGAGTGGGAAGGGTTTGTCACCCTCGAAATCTCGAACACCACCCCTCTGCCGGCAAAGATCTACGCCAATGAGGGCATCGCACAAGTACTTTTTTTCGAGGCTGACGAACTTTGTGAAATCTCTTACGCCGACAAAAAAGGGAAATATCAAAAACAGGAGGGGATCCTGCTCCCAAAAATGTAGCCTTGATCAGGGAAGGCTTGGACTATCCCTTATCCTCCTATCATTTCGAGCGCAGCGAGAAATCCCCCTCATGACCAAGTTAGAGTGCCGATCTCTGGGAATCGAACCCCTTCAAGACCGCTTCTAAGATCCATTCTCTGGTTAAGAGGAAGCCCTCTTTTCCCAATCGATAGTTCCTGTCATTGAGATTGATAGGGGATTTCTCACCCCCCAGGGGGTTCGAAATGACCCATTCATGAGACCTTGAATTCGGGTGCTTATGCGCGACATTAGGAACAGCCTCCCCCCGACAATCTCAAGGATCTCGGTTCCTTCGTGCCCATTCCCTACTCGCCTTATCCCTTGTTCTTACAAATCCTGGGGCGATCACGAGCCGGGACAGGTCCAGCGATTACTTCGTATACGGACCCCGGACACCAATCCACTAGGACCCGAAGGCAGCTTTAAACTCCTCCACCGCTTTGGGTCCGTTGCGCGCAAGCCCCTTGTAGAATTCCTCTCGATCCTGGTTCCTGAAATCCAGACGTTCCACACGAAATGGCGCCAGACGGGATCCATCTCTTCTTCTCTGCACGCCGTCCAAAAAATACTCGATGGCGTTCGCCACACTTTTACAGTCCGTCCAGTCTGATTTGTAGACGGGAATCCCGGCCCGTGTGAATATCCACGTCATATTAGGCATCGATCCATACGCACGATGACAAGCCCCATCGAGTGAGTCGAGGAAAATGGGTCGTGTCACCTTCAATTCATCTCGCAGCGCGCGAGCGTGGTTATTTTTTTGCTCCATGGAAGTCAGGGGAGGATAATTTTCGCCCGGATGCGCTTCGTGTGTGTAGACAAAAATTGAACCAACATTAGCATCCACATGCTTATGTGCGAGATCATTCATGGATGGCGCCGCCATCCCGCAGTACGGTCAAGTGAAACTGCCGAATTCAACGATCGTGTAGAGATTCTCGGACCAGCATGCGCCCAGGCTCGTCTCGTTCCCCTCTAGATCCCAAAGAGGAAAATCGGGCGCCCCTTCGCCCAGAGGTGGACTGGCATCGAATTTCATCCACGGGATAAATTTCTCGGGCGTAAACTCATCGTAGTTATAGCGATCAACCAGATCAGGATCCGTCATTCACCCTCCTCAACAGAATCGAACCACAACCTACCGCAGATTATTGCATGCGGTTCCCTAGTATATACGAAGGTTATTGGGGCGTGTAGAACTCGGACTCGGGGTAAAAATCTCGCCAGGCCCAATCGAAAGCAGATGAACCGGGAACCGGTTGAAGAACCTCCCCCTTCAAAGGACCAGCGATAGCCATTCCTCGCGTGATATCCCAGGAAGACCCTGTCTCTTCATCGATGAGCCCATCCTTCACATCATCTCGAAATGTCAGAACGCGATCACCAGCTTTTCGGAGATACGCATGGAAATTATCACCCTCTGCCCAGACCAGGATGGGGAATTCGCCCAACCAGTCATTGATCAAGCCAGCTTCGACCACATCCCTGAAGTAGAAGGCCCCCGCAGCGTCTCCTAGTAGAAGTCCAATCACAAAATTCTCGTCAAACCCCTGACGGCGATTCCCCAGGCGGTCCACATCATTGATCATCGCCAGCGTCTCGGGGTGTTCGCCCTTCCACGTTCCCCACGTCGTGATCCGAGAAGGGAGCAGGAATAATTCGACCCCTTTAAGAGACCCCTTAATAGCTCTGCCCCAGGGCTGCGACCAGATGGAGGCGGTTGAATGGTCATACCAGGTCATCGCGCTCATGAAGATCGCGCCAGCATTGCCGAATATCTCGGTTTAGCCGTCAATCCTCCGGTCGTGCACG
>CBDVCG010000046.1:0-9244 GCA_965372425.1 uncultured Anaerolineales bacterium | reverse complement strand
ATGATGAGGAAGTTCGCGGAACCGATCACGAGGTTGAACCCGGGGTTAAACATGAGGTTAATCTCGCGGACGTCATTCGTCGCACGGGCCATCGTATCCCCAACAGGTTGGAGGTTATGGAATGTCATGCTCTTGCCGAGCAAGCTGATATAAAGTTCATCGCGGATATCGCGCTCGAGGCGCTGTCCGATGAGTTCAGCTCCAAAATTCCTCCCAAACTGTAAGCCGCTGCGGATGATCTGAGAAACCACGATCGCGAGAGCGATTAATCCCAACAGCTGGAGATCGGGCGAATCATCAAGAATGACATTGAAAGCCATGCCTACGAGAACGGGAACGAGCGCCGCGAGCGCAGCGTTCCCAAATGCCCCGATGAAAGTCACGATGACGAGCCACCAATACCAAGAGACATGCGAAAGGATCCATCGTGAGGGGCTTCGTCGGTCGACTTTATGCGATTCGGGAAGTACGAATTCGGCAGTGGTCATAGTTGTTAATATCAAGAATTAAAGCTCGAGAAAGGATAGGACAGGTGAAGGATACCACACGAATAAAACCGCTTCTGAAGATGAAAATAGGACCTCGGGTTTCGTGCTATAGTCATGCGGTATGAAGAGCGTTGGGTGGTTTTTATGTCACAAAAGAGAAACATGATGCGTTACAGTTGTGAAATTGACAACGGGAAAGGCGAACGTGCCTGAAGAAGATATCGTGACCGTAGTTCGGCGCGCACAAGCAGGCGACAAGGATGCTTTCGCCGATCTCTTCCATCAACTCCATCAGCCCATCCTGAACTATGTGTACCGCACTGTTGGGGATCGGCAAGCGGCGGAGGATATCACACAGGATGCCTTTATCCGGTCGCACGAACGTATCGGCCAATTGGGTCCGCCGTGGGATTTTAAATCCTGGATATACCGCATCGCCAGCAATCTCGCCCTGGATTATTTACGTAAAGGACGAAGGTTCGTGGATGTGGAAGACCCTGAGGACCTTCGAACGTCGCCCACAACTCGCCGTCCCGCGGAGCGCCAAGTGCAAAGTGAGGAAGTGAAGCGATCCGTACATGAATCGATCCTGATGATGCCTACTACGTATCGTCAGGCACTTCTTCTGCGTGAAATCAACGGTCTATCCTATCAGGAGACGGCAAGTGCGATGGAGTGCTCCTACGACAATGCGCGCCAATTGGTCCACAGAGCTCGATTGAATTTCCGTGAAATCCACGGCTTGAGAATGATGGCTGCCAGCGGGGCCATCGCTTGCTGTGAGTTGGACGATTTGCTCTCCGCATACCAGGATGGGGAGCTGGATGCCGATCAGCGCAAAGCTGCCAGGAAGCACATCGCGACGTGTGAATATTGCCAAGAAACCGAGGATGACCTCAAAAAAGTAATGGGACTCATGGGCGCGCTGGTTCCCATATCGCCGTCCCCGGGTTGGGCTGCCAGCGTGTTGGAACAAATCCGGGCGGAGGTTCCGGCAGGCAGGTTTGATTCCCCTGGCGATGTTTCGAGTGGCGGCGGAGGTTCTGGAGGAACTGGAGATGGCGCTGGAGGGGGGATGATTTTACCGGGAGGATGGTTACTGCAGGGAGCCATCGTTCTCGGCGCACTGCTGCTGGCAGGTGGTCTCATTTTTCTGGTGAGCGGCGCTGCGATGACTCTCATCGGTGGGGGAGACCCTATTTCTGGTGAGCCCAGTCCAGAGCCGATACCGGAGAGTGCCATCATGCCGCCGCCTGGAGGTGAACCTACAAAGACCTCTACCTCGGCGGCTGTCTCAGAGGCGCAAGACGAGATCCTGGTTTCTACGAACACCCCCACACCTACCGAACCTTCGACCGCATGTACTGCCGTCGTGGTTGCCGATGTGAATGCGACCTGTCGAGCAGGCCCAGGGCAGATTTGGGATCCTCGTGGTTATCTGCTGCAGGGCGAAGGTGCGCCGATTGACGGCCGGGATGCGGCGGGGAACTGGTGGTGGATCTTAAACCCCGATGCCCAAGGGCATTGCTGGGTTTGGGATGGCGCCGTATCTGCGGTTTGCTATGAGGGTGAAGCACCCATCATCCTTGCACCACCGACCCCGACGCCGCTCGATACACAGCCTCCCGCGATATCCGTTTCTCACGCACCCACAGGTACGTGGCGACCCAATGAGGATGACACCGTGACGATAACCGCTTCGGCGAGCGATTCCGGCGGCGTGGGAAAGATCGAGGTCTGGGTGCGACCACCGCTGGAGAAGCAATTTCAACTGAGCAAAACTTGTACGAACACGGCGAGCTGTACCTACTCGGGTGGTCCCTATTCCCCCGGGGAGCTGTATTACTATGCCAGGGCGTGGGATCTGGTAGGAAATGATGCCTCGAGTTCCCAGGTATCTACTACAGTCCACATCGTGCTCCAGTAGAGGTTCCACACCCAGTATCCAGGATACTACCGGTATCCAGGATACCCCTCTCTATTCAACATAACCACAGATTCCAACGCCCTTAATCTCATGGAGTCAGGAAGCTCTCCTCCCGTTCGCAGGTGGGGCGAACATTCCGAGGGTAAATAAACTTCCCACAGGCTTACCTGCGGGAGGTTGGTTATCTCGCTCCATTGGAACCGGCCTTAGACCGGCTTTTGGCATCATGATGTGTTGAGCCTGGAGGTTTATTAATCCACCCTCACCCCAACACCTCTCCCTTTTTCCGGGAGAGGGGCTTAAAGTCGTTGACCTGAAAGCTGCAAGTTATTAAGACTTATTCCTCATCCCAGTGCGAAGAGGTATAGAGGTGATGGGAAGGGTGGCATTTGATTAGTAGTCTGTTCCCATGAATAGATTCCCTGAAGCGGCAAGGATGTATCTTTTCATGATGACCAGCATGAACATCGCTCTGCAATGGGTGTTGAGGACAATGGTAGGTTAAATGTAGTTCGAATACCTAAAACATGTGAGGAGGTGGTCATCCACAATTCCTACAGCCTGCATAAACGCATAGCAAATCGTTGTGCCCACAAACTTGAAACCCCGCTGCTTAAGAGCCTTCGACATCGCGTCTGATTCAGGGCTCGAGGTAGGAATCTCCTCCAAACTTTTCGCATGGGTCTGCTTCAGCGTTTGGCCCCCGGAGAAGCTCCATAAGAAATCATTAAAGGTTCCCAAATCGTTAAGGATTTCCATGTAGGCTTGTGCGTTCGTGATGGTCGCATCAATTTTAAGTCTGTTGCGTATGATGCCCGCATCGGCGAGCAAACGCTCCTTGTCCCTATCTGTGTAGCGGGAAATTTTCTTAGGATCGAATCCATCGAACGCATGACGGAAATTCTCACGTTTGTATAGGACTGTGCGCCAGGATAGCCCCGCCTGAAAGCCATCCAATATTAGTTTTTCAAATAATTGCTCATCATCATGTACAGGAACTCCCCACTCCTCATCATGGTAGGCCATCATGAGCTCATCACCATCTCCAAAACACCTCGAAACCTCACTCATCATGATTGGCATCTCTCCGTTATCTCACACTGCAACTTGAAATCAGCCTTCTGACATCTGTCTTTCAGCCGCCTGTGCACGTGCATGAAGTTCGACTTTCTTATAGCTGACAATTTTAAGCAGCTCGTTGATCCACTTAGAACCGCCTGTGAGCATAAGCGCAGTAATGAGTCCATCGATCCATGCCGGACCGGTATATCCAAATGGCGCCAGTACAGTCAGACCCAATCCAAACGAGAGGCATAAGCCCACCACCAGAGCAACGATACTCAGTATCAATTCCTTATGGTTTTTAATAAACGTATTCAGCAATGGATCCAGAAGCTCAATTAACTGTTGAAGCGCAAAACTGGCAATAAAAATCGGACCCAATGCCTCAATTAATGCATCCATAGATCCCTCCCCAATATTAAAATCTCGAGTTTTGTGAATTACATCATACAACGATTAGGTTCGTAATAAGCCTCGTGCCGATGAAGGTTTGAACCTCTATTGCCCGACTGTGCAATTCCATTCAAGGACGGGTCCCAACTTTCATGTACCGTAATTAACACCCATGATCGTGATTAGTTAAGGCCTGGATTCTCATCCAGCCACATCAAACTCGTGAATGTATGAAGAGGCAATACAAGACTTGAGAACGAGGCCAGCGGGCGGCTGTTGATGATCGACCAATTCAGCGAGACCATTCAAGCAATCTTGATTCGAGCTACGGTTACACCGTCGCCCCCCTCCCCCCTTTTCCCAGGCTCGAAGGAGGCGATGTAATCATTGTCACGAAGCGCCTCTCGGATCGCAGTTCGTAATTTGCCAGTTCCTTTGCCGTGTACGATGCGGATATAGGGCATGCCAACGAGATAGGCGGCGTCGAGACGACGATCCAGCATTTCGAGGGCTTCATCAGCCGTCATGCCCCGAAGATCGAGCTCCAATGGAGGCGCCTGATGCAGCGTGGGTGCCTTGGGTTTCGCGGTCGCATCCTTCAAGCTGGAGGCGTTCTCGCCTGCCTCGGAGTCCATCGCCAATTCATCGAGTCTGGCTCGTACTCTAAGACGCCCAACCTGAACTTCAGCCTGGTATTCTGACAGGCTTGTCACCACGCCAAAATTATTGATTGATTTGATAAAAACACGATCGCCTAGAGCTACTGATCTAGCGGGAGAAGTCTGAGCAGGCAGCGCCGTATCCTCACGCTCCTCCTCTAGCAGGTCAATCTCCCGCTCGACAGAATCCACCGCCTCCAGAGATTGTCCCGCCAATGTTAGCCTACGACGGAGCCGCCGTACTTCTTCCTTTATATCTTCGAGATCTTTGTCAGCTTCCTCGCGGGTATGAAAAAGCACATCATGTCGCTCCCGATCGATCTCTTGCAGACGACGGTTAAGCTCATCCTCGCGCTCTCTCACCCTGGTCCGAGCCAGCTCGGTTTCCTCCTTCGTCAGCCTTATCTGATCCCTTTGCTGATAAATATCATCCAACAGGGAGTCGGTCTTGAGGTCATCCGCCGAAACCAGCGAGCGAGCTTCTTCAACGATGGATACATCCAGGCCGAGTCGTCCTGCGATGGCGAGAGCGTTAGATCGACCGGGCAGTCCGATTAACAATCGATAGGTGGGGCGCAGGCTGTCTAAATCGAATTCGACGCTGGCATTGCGTACCCCGGGGGTCAGATGCGCGTAGGCTTTCAATGCAGAGATATGCGTCGCAACGAGTGTCATCACCCCACGGCGCAGGAATTCACCCAGCAACGCCTGACCCAGCGCGGACCCCTCCTGTGGATCGGTCCCCGCCCCAAGCTCATCCAGCAGGACAAGTGAGGTCCTACTTGCCCGGCCCAGAATGCGGATAATATTCGAGATGTGGGAAGAGAATGTCGAGAGCGACTGTTCAATCGACTGTTCGTCCCCGATATCCGCATAGACAGCATCGAAGAAGGAAACTTCTGACCCATGACCCACAGGGAGGTGAAGACCGCAGGCGGCCATGAGGGAGAGGAGGCCGGCTGTCTTCAGGCTCACCGTCTTCCCGCCTGTATTCGGCCCAGTAATCACCAACGCACATGTGTCTTCATCCAGGACCAGGTCGATGGGCACAGCATCCTTGGGATCGAGCAAAGGATGCCGTGCTTGAAACAGCCGCAGCTTCGTCGCTGGATCAGCTGAACCCGCTTTGGGAGCATGCAGTACGGGTTGCAGAGCATCCATCTCGAGCGCATAATGTGCTTTCGCAAGCGCCAGGTCGATATCAGCAAGCCCTTCCACTGTAGCAACAAGTGAATCAGCACGACGACCGATGTTTTCGGATAAAGCCCGCAGTATCCTTTGAATCTCATCCCTCTCGGCAAGTTCCCACTCTCTTATTTGATTGTTGTGCTCTACAACATGGAGAGGTTCAACAAAGAGCGTAGCGCCTGAGGCAGACTGATCCTGGATTATGGATTTCAACTTCCCCTTGAATTCCGACCGAAGGGGTATCACATAACGACCGTCTCGCTGTGTGATGATGGGTTCCTGCAGCATGGGAATGATCTTCGGATCACCCAGCATCTTCTGGAGTTTATGCATCAATTTCTCACGTGAACCCCGCAGTTCACGCCGAACTTTGGCGAGGTGTGGCGAAGCCGTATCGAGTACTTCGCCGCGATCATCGAACGTATTGGTGATCGCCTCCACAAGTTCGGGATGGAGCGATAGATTTTCAGCAATGCCGCTTAAAAGTGGAAAATGGTCGTCACCATCTTCGAATAGTTTTGAAAAGCGTTTTGCCGCCAGGAGCGTAGCTTTGATGTCCAGCATTTGGCTGGGTTCCAACGTGGCTCCACGCGCGGCAGCGTCTACCTCAATCCGGACATCATGTGCTCCTCCAATAGTGAGATCCGGGGTAACCTCGAGCAACGCAACAGCCTCGCTTGTCTCCTCCAGGCGAGTGCGAGCAGTTTCCGGGCTGGGAGCCGGCTGCAGCGTCAGCGCAAGCGACTTTGAGGCTGAAAACCCTGCATATTTGCTGAGCGCAGTTAAAACTGCCGGCAGTTCTAGCGTATTGATCGACTTCTCATCCATCGAGAGGCAGTGTAACATGGATCATCTGATGATTCACCGCACCCGCCATCGTCCATGCATTCTGGAGTGATAGGTCCACCTGCACGGAGGTAGAACCTGGTTGACAAGGACTCCCGCCCGCTCTTTAATTAATCTCTCATTAACTGGAGTCTGTCTGGTGGAGAAGCCATCATGAGCAAGAATCCAAAAAAAAGACCAGTGGATCCTTCCATCCGACCGCTCTTGCGCAGTCTCCTCATCGAGATTGTGATTTACATCCCCCTTGTCGGTTTGTTCTTCGTCGTGGTGCTCCGCTATGCAAGTCCATACCTGACCAGGCTCTACGACGAAAACCTCACCGCATACGCCGTCCTTGCCCTAGTCCTCATCCTCGCACAAGGGACGATGCTAGAAGTGTTCACTTCATGGCTGCTGCGAAAAATCGGCTTGAGGCATTAAGTCATGATATTCCCGATCGCCGGCGTTGTCATCAGCCCGATACTGCTTGCGGTTATCGGATTTTCGGTTGGCGTGCTTGGTGGGTTCTTCGGAGTCGGTGGAGGTTTTCTCGCAGGTCCACTGATGTTCTGGACCGGCGTACCCATGAACTTCGTCGTAGGGACCGATCTTGCGCATATGACCGGCAAGTCGATCGTGGCGGCCAGGAGGCATCGCGCTCTTGGAAACATCGATTTCCGTGTTGGCGCGCTCATGATTATTGGCACCATCCCAGGCATAGAAATCGGTGCCCAAATCATCGAACGCCTTGAGCTCATGGGAAACATCGACCAAGTTGTCGGCATAGCTTACGTCATCATATTGATGAGCATCGCCTTGTTCACAGGATGGGAGAGCCTCAGGGCTTTACGATTGACACGAACTGATCAAATTGAGGCGGGTGACGCTCTGGGTGTGCGCCGAATTTCACATCAATCTCCCCTTTTCCAAATCCCCCCTATGGTCCGGCTTCCCGTCTCTGGTATTGAGCGGATATCGGTGTGGATCATCATCCTCATTGGGCTTGTAACCGGGATTCTTGCAGGTTTCTTAGGCGTGGGTGGGGGCTTTGTCCGACTTCCCCTCATGGTCTATCTCATCGGACTTCCTACCCACGTAGCCGTCGGAACGGATCTATTCGAAATCATCATTTCAGCCGGGTATGGAACTCTCAGCCACGGCCTGAAGGGGAACGTGGATATCATGATCGCTCTTACGATGCTCACGGGGGCCGCGATCGGCGCTCAGATTGGCGCACGGGCAACGCGCTATTTTACCGGGCCCGCGATTCGTTTCCTGTTCTCGTTTTTACCACTGATCGCTGCGGTGCTTGTGCTTATACAAATTATCAATTAGTTTGGAGGTGTCATGACCCAAATACCTCGCAGTCCTCAGGCTCTCATCTGCGTCGGCGAGAAAGATCCAGACCCGACCGCGATCCATATGGCTGAAGAAGTCAGCAAGGCGCTTGGATTGGAACCTGTGCTTCTGCATGTCCAACGCACGGGAGGTCATCCACAAGAAAGCGCACAACTCCTCGAAGCCACACAGAACTCCCTCAGTTCCGAACCTGAGCGCGTGATTCAAGTCGAAGGGAAATTTGAAACGCAGGTATTGGAAGAACTTGAGAGTGAGCAATTCAGGCTTGTAGTCTTAGGAACATCATCTCATAGAGATGAAGCTCTGACCGATCGCGCCCAACACGTCGCCATGCACGCTGCAGACAGTGTGCTTCTTACTCACAACGCCTCGCCTGAGGTAAACCACATCCTCCTTTGCACCGGAGGTCATTCCGAATCATATCGGGCCGTAGATTGGGGACTTCAGCTGGCTGAATCGCTGAGTGCAGATTTGACCATCCTTCACGTGGTTACGACGACCCCATCCATGTACACAGGACTAGGCGCGTTGGAAGAGGGGGTAGAAGAAGTGCTCAGCCGGGAGACGCCGCTCGCACAACATCTTAAAGAAGCAGCTCAACGTGCAGAAGAGAGAGGTGTGAACGCAAAGATTGAACTCCGTCATGGCATGGTCGCAGAAGAAATATTGCGAGCGTGCGAGATGGAAGAATACGATCTCGTGGTGATCGGCTCGCCGGATCCTCGCGCTCTCCTCAACCGCCTCACACTCGGAAGAGTAGCTCCCCAGTTGCTGGCCAGCACGCCCATCTCCATCCTCATCGTCCGCTCTGCAGTCGAGGCGCCTGCAGAAACTTAATCGCCAACATTCTGCGCTACAAACTCACCCCAACATAGTTTATGCGCGTCCTTCAATGAATGAGACAACCCCTCAACTCGCTCATTTTTCGCTCCAACTCTACGATCGCTCCATCGCGTGCTGAAGCCCAATCCTTGGTGCCCAATCCCTAATCCCATTGTGCCTTATCCCCTTCCCTTTGTGCCTTGTCCCTTATCCCTTAGTGCCCAATCCCTAATCCCCTTGTGCCTTGTCCCTTTTCCCTTCTTCCTTATCATCCCTGATGATTTATCACTTCAACGATATCCTACTGTCCAGGTGCCGTAATTTATCACTACCCCTTGGTTGGGATTTAGAACCAAAATGATGATGTGAACTTTGGTTTTCTTCGAGTGTGCTCGCTGGAGAATAATCATGATTGATTTGACGAAGGCCTTTGTCGAACTCATCCGACTCACTTCCACAGACCTCTCACCCGATGTGGAAGCAGCGATAACTCGGGCCAGATATCAGGAAGAACCTGGTTT
>CBDVCG010000045.1:0-9317 GCA_965372425.1 uncultured Anaerolineales bacterium | reverse complement strand
TCCAAAGGGGAATTCAACATTGACGCACAAACCAATGATCGGTCGGATTCCATGCTGATTACATGCGCGTGAAAAACGGACTACGCCGTACAACGCGTCGTAGTCCGTGAGTGCCAGCGCTTCGAACCCATCTGCCGATGCCCGGGCGGCTAATTGTTCGGGGGAAGCTGTGGCTCGGAGGAGACTGTAGTGAGAGTGTACGCGTAGGTGGGTGAACCCCGCGATGGGAGTCATCATCATGCGCTTCATACCCACGCTCACCCCCACATCATAGGCTCACGTTACTCTCGGGAGAATGTTCCCATCAACTCTACAATCTCCAGTACATGCCCCTCCATCTCGGCGAGGAGGGATTCTTTCGACAATTCACTTCCAGCCTCAAGGGGGCCATCTAGGGCAAACAACGTGAATAAATATCGATGTGTCCCGCTTGGAGGACACGGTCCTCCATAATCTATCCTGCCCCAGCTGTTTAAACCCTGCAAACTCCCATCTTCAACCTCGGCGGCTGCCGAGGCGCCTTCTACAAGACCTTCTTTGTCGGCTGGGATGTTGTACAACACCCAATGGACCCAAGTGCCACCTGGCGCATCCGGATCGTCGAAGATGAGCGCAAACGAATTTGTTCCTTCAGGCGGGTTCGCCCAATTCAGTTCTGGAGAAATATCCTCGCCATCACAGCTATACACTACCGGTATGGACTCACCTGGTGTGATGCTCGGACTCGACAGCTCGAATGCAGGTGGGGGGGCTTCTGCTTCTTCCTCAACTGGCTCTGGAGGGCTCTCGACCTCCGTCAATGCTGGAGCCTCTGCTTCAACCTGGGAGACCTCGGCATCATCCGAGGCTGGTTCCGAAGCGCCCCCTCCACAAGCTGATAGGACGAGCGCAAACGATAGAAGACCTACAAATAGAATGCCTGTAGTTTTCTTAGCCATGCGATTTCACCTTCCCTTTCAAACATGGTTTATGCGGCTCCGATCAAACATTTCATCGATCCGAGCAATTCCGCCACACTGAAATGTAACACAAGATCATCCCTCCTGATACGCAAAATCTGTTTTCTATGGTACGACTTCCTATTGTCACTTGGAATTCTCCATCACATACCGAAGCAAATCCTCCACATGATCGGTTAAATCGCGATGTCAAATCTGGCGCGGTCGAATGCTTTGTGTATGATTGTGGGGGATTAAACAACATGGGAGGCAATTCCTTGACCCCTCAAATGACCACGATCCTCGTCATCATAGCTGCAGCGCTCCTCCTCCTCATCACAGAGCGGCTTCGGATGGACGTTGTTGCTCTGCTCGTCCTTATTTCCCTCGCCTTGACAGGTCTGATCACACCCACACAGGCACTGAGTGGGTTTAGCTCACCTGCTGTCATCACCGTCTGGGCTGTCTTCATCCTGAGTGGTGGTTTATCCCGAACCGGGTTAGCCATGAAGCTCGGGCGTCAGATCTACCGACTCGCCGGAAAGAGTGAATTGCAACTCATATTTGGGATAATGATCGTGGCGGGGTTCATGTCCGCCTTCATTAATAATGTTGGCGCAGCCGCACTACTATTACCCGTCGTCATGGACCTTGCACGCAGGCTCGGTATCCCTCCATCAAAACTCCTTATGCCGCTCGCGTTTGCCACGCTCCTTGGAGGGCTCACGACACTCATCGGAACACCAGCTAACATTCTCATCAATGGGCTCATGCAGGAACTCGGTCTGGGTTCGTTCGGCTTCTTCGAGTTTGCCTATGTTGGACTGCCAATTTTACTGGCAGGGATCCTCTTCATGGGGCTCATCGGGAGACGCCTGCTTCCAAGGCGTGATCTCGAAAAAGCCGCCGCACCATCTCCAAACAAGAATCTGGATGATCTCTACAGCTTTGACGAACGTCTCTTCGTCCTGAAGATTCCGTCCCCCTCACCTCTCGATGGAAAACTGCTCAACGAAAGTCGTTTGGGAGCTACGCTGGGTTTGAATGTCATTGCAATTATGCGTCATGGCGATACCCTGCTCGCACCCGGTCCGGCAACACCTCTCATTTCCGGGGATAACCTTGTCGTCGAAGGAAGGCTGAAACTTCTCGATACCCTGCAAAAAAGTAAACAATTCGAAATTGCAAGTGAGCATTTCACTGTTCAACGACTGATATCTGCGAATGTTCAACTTGCTGAGGTAGAGGTAGATAGATCATCTAAGCTTATTGGCAGGACGCTGCTGGAAAGTGATTTTCGCTATCAATACGGCGTGAACGTCCTGGCAATCATGCGGGAGGACTCAGCTCAAAGGACGAACTTGCAGGGCATAGTTCTGAAAGCAGGATGCAAATTACTCGTGCAGGGTTCTACGGAGCAATTGGCTCAACTCGAAAGTGGATCAGATTGGTCTACGTACAAATCACTCACCTATGAAGATGCCGAAGCGGCTTATGCCCTGAATGAGCGATTGCAAATTTTGCAAATTCCGAAGGGGTCCAACCTCATCGGATCAAGTTTGGCAGAAAGCCGGCTAGCAGACGCATATGGGATTTCTGTTCTTGGAATTATCCGAGACGATAACCTAAACCTCATGCCGCAGCCCGAAGAAAGTATTTCAGACGAAGATCTCCTGCTCGTCGAAGTTTGGCCACGGGATTTAGAAGTAATTCAAGGTCTTAAAACCCTTGAAGTCGATCGTGAAAACATGATCGATTTCAAGGATCTTCAATCCACCCAAATTGGCGTGTTAGAAGTCGTGTTGTCCCCCCACAGCACACTGGCGGGGAAGACACTGCGCGAAATTCATTTTCGCGAAAAATTCGGGTTGAGCGTTCTCGCAATCTGGCGCGGCGGCAGAGCGTACCGATCAAATCAACGCGATATGTCACTGCGGTTTGGTGATGCATTGCTTGTTTATGGTCCCAAGGATAAATTTCTAGTCCTAGGTGCAGAAGCAGATTTTCTTGTCCTCACCGAAGAAGCGCAGAAACCCATGAGGCTAGAAAAAGCTCCGCTGGCTGCGCTCATCATGTTCGCGGTCATCGTCCCTGTTATATTCGGGTGGCTTCCTATCGAGATTTCAGCCATCGCAGGTGCGACCCTTATGGTGGTCACCGGTTGTCTCACGATGGAAGAAGCCTATCAAGACATCGAGTGGAAGGCAGTGTTCTTAATCGCAGGTATGCTCCCATTAGGCATCGCTCTTCAACAGACAGGGACGGCGGAATTTATCGCTCAAAGAGTTGTTGATCTCGTCGGTGGATCAGGCGAGATTGCCATCCTGGCGAGTATATTTGCTCTCACCGCAATCACCACGCAAGTCATGCCCAATGCCGCCGTAACCGTGCTGATGGCTCCAATAGCATTGAATACAGCTAACGAATTCGGTATCTCCCTCTACAGTATGGCTATGCTCGTTGCCATCGCAGCATCGGCGAGTTTCATGAGCCCGATCGCACATGCCTCGAATAGTTTGGTGATGGGCCCTGGAGGATACCGATTTTCGGATTTCATCAAAGTAGGAGCACCGCTTACGCTCATCGTTATGCTGGTGACCCTGTTGGTCCTTCCATTCTTCTGGCCATTGTAATTCTCTCCAGGAGCAACCTGTTAAATGAATCGCACAAGATTCCGAACTCGAGTTGGATGGATACCTTCACCGGATTGTGGCGTATTCGCCTATCGAGTTTTATTACAGATGGAGGCAGGAATCTCTCGTTCCCACGCAGGAGTGTGGGAACGAGTGCAACCCATTAAATATATCGCACAGGATTCCAAACTCGAGATGGGTGGATACTTTCTACGCATTGTGGGAACTTGATTAACGTGTTTTCCTAGGGACGGAGGCAGGAATCTCTCGTTCCTACGCTCCCGCGCAGGAACGTGGGAAGGCTAATAAGATTTTTCCGTTCCCACGCAGAAGCGTGGGAACGAGTGCAAAATGAGTCGCACCAGATATCGAACTCGAGATAGGTGAATACCTTCAACGCATTGTAGACATTCGCCTCTCGAGATTACTTTCGGACGGAGGCAGGAATGAGTATATGGAAAACAATCTCCGGGATGCTAGCGCCAGGGGGAGACGACGATGAGCGTGCCTTCTGGGTCTACGTCCGCTGTGATCGCTGCCAGGAGGCAATTCGATTAAGGGTGGATCTGTACAGTGATTTGAGTGTCAATTACACTGAGGGGAAAAAGAATGATTCGTTTTTCACTCGAAAGACGATCATGGGCAGCAGTGATTGTTTCGAACGAATCACTGTGGAACTAAGCTTTGATAAAGATCGTCGCTTGAAAGAAAAGTCCATTGAAGGTGGAGGGTTCATTACCGAAGAAGAGTATTTGGAGGTGATGAAGGACAGACAGAATCAGCATTCATAGCGAGGCGAACCCTCCCCTCTAGTTTCCTTTTTTACCAGGGGGAAAAACCCATTTTCGGTCCATGAGACTATCTACATCCCATGCTTCGTCCAATTCGGTGCAGGTCGCACCTTAGGGTAACGACCGTAAAACACATCATCGAGTTTATGAGCGATACGCCTCCCGGGACCAGAATGTGAGATCACACCTCGAAGAATGTTATGAAAGAAAGTGTCGGGGTGAGAATAGGGACACACCTTCATGCAAACACCGCAATCGGTCCCGATGACGTTCCAGTATCGAAAACAACTCACCGGATCGATCTTCCAACGAAAGGCGCCATCGTACATCTGCCGATCATCAAAGGATATTGAACGGCTGGGGCAATTATCAGCACATTTCTTACATCGTGTGCAAAAATCAATCATTGCGGCGACATCCCGTCGGACATCGGGGATCAATGGGGCATCCGTCGTCACAACGCCAATTCGGACGCGGGGGCCCAAATCAGGGGTCATGAGAAGCCCCATCCTGCCAATCTCGCCTAATCCCGCATCTCGTGCAACTAACGGCGCGATGACTTGATAATCACCGTCGATGTGCGCTCGTGCCCGATACCCAAGACGGGATAACAAAATTCTTACCTGGAGGGCGATCGTAGCCGCTTCGACGTATTGCCGAGCAGACTCCATGACGACAGGCGCCTTGGGAGCGGTCCCCATCATCTCGTAGGACATTTCTACTGTGAAAGCAATCGCGTGCGTGTGCTCGATATCAAGCGCCTGACCATAGGGGGATGTCCCCCTGCCAGAATGCGAATATACATGCGGCTCCTTTAAATCTGTGATCCCAACCGAATGCGCGCCGAGAAAATAGGAGAAGTCCTTAAGGTATCCGCTCAAACTCTCGGGATTCCAGTTTCGTGATTGCTCGCCATCAGGCCCTTCGACGGACTTCTGCAGTGCTTCCGTAAGCATGAAGCTTGCGTTCGCAGATTCAAACAAGATGGTGTCCCCCTCCTTCGCATCCTCGGATAGTACTCCCGGGAGCAGTCGGATTTTCGCATCGATCTCCTCATTCTCGGGCCGCATGCGGTAATAGTTCTCATAATCATCAGTCCCTTCGATCAACGCTTTACGGGAGAACATAATATCTCGCTCATCAACTCGATTTGTTGGAGTGTCGTTTTCTACTAAAGGAGTTTGATGATGGAACCCTATCCAGAACACACCACCGAGCAGGAGGCCAAACAAGATCAACATCATAAGCATCTGGACGCCTACGGGGCTCAGCGCGATGACGATGAAAAGGATGAGACTTCCTAAACCAACAGCCCAGGCAATCTTCGCCGCACGTAGTTCTTGTTCACGAAAGGAAACCAATCCAAAGATGCCAAAGGTAAAGAAACTGATGACACCCAGCGTCCCGAACAGCCCATTTAGGATAATCACAATACACTCCATTTCATTCGCGTTTAGTGTGGTCGGATAACCAAGTGGGGGCTTTCCAGACATAAATACCCCACGATCTGATATTCAATCGTGTTTTATAGAGAAGGGAATCGCTCACCCATTTCATGGATGCAGGACAGCTAGAGGAATCGAATCAAAAGCCAGATTAAGGCAAGGGCCACGGTAATGATAACAGCAGGAATACCTTTTCTGAGAAAATACCCATAAGTGATTGGAAAACCAGTAGCGCCGGAGATCCCGGCTGTGACCATATTTGCAGATGCGCCGATGATGGATCCATTCCCACCAAATGCGGCCCCCACGGACAGACAGTAGTACAGAGCATTACTTCCTGCACCAGGGATCGTGGCGGTGAGATATCCAATCACCGGAAGCATAGCGGCCGTGAAAGGAATATTAGCAATGATCATGGAGAGCACTGCGCTAACCAATGTGACGACAACCATGGCCAGACCCAGACTATCTCCCACCAAGGCGCTGATAACATCCGCAATCAAACTAATCAAGCCAACTTCTTGAATCGCTCCCACCACGATGAAGAGCATCATGAAGAAGACCAACGTCGTCCAATCAACCGTTTCAATCATGTTGCTGACGTTTGGACGAACCCAGACAAGAAGGGCAGTTGCACCAATGAGAGCAGTGACCGCCGGCGGCATATGAAGCGATTCACCAAAGATGAAGAGCAGCAGCATACCCGCACCAATCAAGGCGGATTTACGGAGATTCACAGGTTCCGTTATTCTCCCACTCTCGGCTAGTTTTGCAGTAAGGGTCGGTGAAGCTTCGTGTGCAACTGCGAGATCACGTCGATATACATAAGCGCTGTAAAGTACCAAACCAACAAACGCCAGAAGCACACCAGGGGTCAAATTACGGAGGAAGTCAGTGAAGCTCAATCCAGCAAATGATCCTATGAGGATATTGGTGGGTGTACCTACGAGTGTGCTCACACCTATGACGTTCGACGCCATAACTTCAGGGATGAGTAGGGCCAGTGGGTTTATTCCAATTGCCAGGGCTATTTGGACAGTGATCGGAGTCATGAGCAGCATGGTCGTCACATTGTCGAGGAATACCGAAGCAATCCCGGTGATTAGCATTAGGATGATCAGAAGTTGGATGGTATTTCCCCTTGAGATACGATAGGCAAAGTATGCCAGCCACTGGAAAATGCCAGTGTTTTCCACGACCGCGATCACGATCATCATCCCCATGATGAGGAAGATCACGTTCCAGTCAATGTAAGTCAAAGATCGTTCAAATCTAAAAATGTACAGGTCCTCGATAATGGGTGTGCCGAGATAAGTGACCGCATAGATCACAGACGCTCCCAGGAGAACCGCGAGCGTATTGTGGAGCCAATCAGACGCAATGAGAATCAAAAACCACCACGAAAACTGCGGCTGCCACCCAGAATGCGAGATTGATCTGCCTCGACATAACCGTGTCTTCCAACACCACAGTTTGACCTATGCGGAGACGATCGACGCCACCCGATGGAATGATAACAAGTTCATCATCAAAGTGGGGCCGTTCAATGTGAATGCTCAATTCGTCGGGAACCCGCCTCGGAACGACGAGCGCAAAGCGGCCATTATCCTGAGATTCTGATTCATCCACGACAAGATCAACCGAGGGGTCTATCAATGTGACTTTCGCCCCTGAGATAGGCTGATCCTGCGAATCTTTGAGAAGACCGACGATGAGAGGTGTCGTACTCTGAGCAGCCCCGTCCTGGATAAAATTTGGCAGTACGAGGATGAGCATGGCCAGAAGTAGGCCAATCACTACGATTGCTCTTTGGGTGGAAGATTTCACGTCTGCATCTTTATGTTTTACAGAATTTACCGATAATAGTATGAATTGAAATTGAGTTAGGTAGAAAGAAAATAGTGGACCGTTAACGAAACCCTATGTCTGAAGAAAGATTACCTCGGCTCCTGTCTCTTCCTCAATTTTGTCTCGCAGAGAGCCAAGACGCTCCTGTGTAAAGACATCCTCGTCCCCATCACCTCGCGGACTCCCTATGACCACATGCTTGGCTTCTAGCTCAGAAGCAAGTTGGATGATTTCATCACTGATGCTGCCATGACGCACAGTCCCCTCAGCCTCAACACCCTGGCTGTTTGCCCCATCGCAAGCCAATAGAAGAATGAACTCTCCCATATGCTCCATTTCGACCGAAATTGTCTGGACCCTGCTGGATTCCGTCCGTTCCAGAAAATCGATGTTGATCACATATAAGAAGCGGACGTCTTGATCAGTCTCTTTTGCAAGCTGGATTGCATAATCGATCGTCGGTTGGCTGGCAGGTCCCCCACGGATTGCACAGATTATTCCTGACATGTAGGTCTCCTGGTCAATGACCACATCGAATGAGCCTATTTTACGTCATCGCGCGCATCGAGCAAAATCACTTGCAACCCACCGCTTGGTACGCAAGTCTGTTGGATCACGGATTTCCTGATTGGCTATACGAGTGGGGAGACCTGCGTTATAAGTGGATAACTAATTCCCTCACCGATGAGAAGGGAACTCCCGGATTCCAATGTCGAAATGTAATTACGCGCTATCAGATTGGAGCCAAGCTCGATCTGGTCGTTATAAAAACCTGTGCGATTACGTGATCAACGTAAAGGGCTTTGAAAAACACATCCTTGATAAGAGTTTCCCAGACTATGCGTCACCGACGGTTTCGGCGCTCTCACGATCGATCTCTGCCTCTATCTCTAAGAGTCTAACGCCGATCTCTCCCAATTCCGTGCTCTTATGCTGAAGACCTTGCTCTTCATTAATTACAAATCGACGATACGGAGCCAGCGCCTCCGTCAGTCGCGATACTGAGCGACCCAATTCCACCTCGAAGCTCTCCCTGAGCGCATCATTCAATTGTTTCTGCAGTTCCCCCATCTTCTTGCGAAGCTCATTCTTAGCCACCCCGCGGCGGTATGGAATGATCGCCAGCCCCAGGATGCCAATAATCCCAGCTGCCAAGATCCCGGTAACATCCGCCGCTGCGGTAGCCAGGAGTGCATTCAAGATCAGGCCGAGGCTGATTGCCCCAACTTCGACCAATCCGACCAGTGCGACCGACTCTTGAATTGAGTCGGTCAAACGTTTTGACTCTGCACGTCGATCAAACGAATTGATGACTTCATCAGCCTGTACACCGACGCTCTCGAGCAACTGGCGGCGATTGTAGGCGAAACCGCTTACCGCTTCTCGTGCGGCATCCTGGAGCGCTTCAGTCTCACGTCTTCGACCTAACTCCTCAGCCATCAAGCGCCATTGCCGTAACTCTCGTTCAACGAGCCAATCGATAATCTCGCGAATATGCGCCTCGATTTTGTCCGGCGTATCCCCAACAACGATGTTCTCAAACGATCTGCGCATTCGGGAAGCCTGGATCATCTCGCGAATGTTCAATATGCGCATATGGTCATCGAGGAACTGTTCACCTCGGAGCTGCATTTCTAAAAGCTCATTGTCGATGCGAGCCAT
>CBDVCG010000044.1:0-9451 GCA_965372425.1 uncultured Anaerolineales bacterium | reverse complement strand
CCCGTCATCCTAAAACGCCCACAGCGATGAGCACACCAGCAGCCATAAGAAATTGAGCAATATGGTAGGTGATCATGACGGGAAGACGTCCTCCTGGCAGATGACGCACAAGCCGAGTCCAGGCGTTCATGCTGTCTGTGGCGTAAAAGAGCCAACCGCCGATGAAGGTGATTATGGCTCCGATCAGCGGCCACTCGGGGCGGAACAACGTCGTCGTTGTCGACCAGACCGTTGCCGTCAAGACGACGGCATACATGATGATCGGACCAACGATTTTGTCTTTGCCGGAGGATCGAAGAGCCCTCACGATCAAACGTGTGTTAAAGAAGGCAATAACACCAATCACCAGCAGCACGAAAAGGGAAATGGGAGTGACCAGGACCCCACCCATGTTGTAGGCGATAACGTAGGCGACGTGAGCGAGAAGAAATGCGATAACCCCAGATAGGAAACGATCGTTGGGAAGCATAAGGAAGACATCCCCAACCAGGGAGAGCGCTAAACCCAGGGTAAATACGGATGTAAAAGGAGGAGGCGCTGTCGGCAATGAGGTCGTGAACCAGAGAATAAGGCTCAGCATTGTCCCGGGCTTCATCACGTATTCAAGCCGGCGACGCTTGGTGGCGACCGCGTACCAGTCGACAATCGCGAAGAGAAAAGTAAGGACAAGCAAGATGTTCATCATTTACTTCCCGATCGTGGCTTGTTGTGCTTACGCCTCAGCCAAAAATAACCTCCGATGACTGCGACGGCTGTGAATGAGAACCATTGGATGGCATATCCCAGATGTGATCCTTCGGATAGATCTATTTCTGGCTCTGGAATCGGTCCCTCGCTGCTAAGGTTATTCGTTTGTGCGATGTAGATTGGAAGCAGGGGGTAGGGGATCTGTGCCTGTATGCCCTCAATGTACAATAATCGCCAGGCCTCTAGTGGGGAATCTCCGACCTCTGGAACCGGGTCAGCGAGGAAGCCCCAAGATGGTTCAGCTTGAGAGAGGCGCGCAATCCCCTCGATGAGAACAGGGTTCGTCTCCTGATAGACCCCTCGTTCAGATTTTTCACCATTCACTAACGGGATCCAGCCCCGATCTACTAATACCGCACGATCATGGCTTATTAGAAGTGGGGTGATCAGGTGAAAACCTGGTTGGCCCTGACGGGCTCGATTTTTAAGTAATATTTCATGCTCACTGTCGAATTCACCCAGAACCCGGACGTGTCGATACTCAAGTTCTTCGGGAGCGTTATCAACGACGTTGAGATCCAGGGGTGGTTTATCGAGTCTTTCGACAATCTCCTCGTTCCGGGTTTTTCGTTCTGCATATCTCGACAACTGCCAGAAGCCGAGACGGAAAGTCACGACAGCTACGGCGATAATCAAGGCGACAAAGCCCCAGTCTCTTGCCCGAAGCTTCATACTTCATCTCCCTCGGGTTGGGCAGATTCAAACCTCGCATGAATACGAGCGGCGGTGCCTCGAGCTCTTTCAGGCGCTAGGCCCACATAAGTACTTGTATCCAACAATCCGCGGATTGCGGCCGGCTGTAGATATTTCAAAATTGCGGTGTCGGAGGTCAGCGTTTCCACGAGTGGATTTGGATTTCCAGATTTAATGGAATCCCATGCCCGCATGCTTTGCTGGCGTAGATGTTCATGCATCGCTTGGCGGTCTGCCCCAGCTTCGACCAAAGCGGAGTGCACGCGCGCAACGCTGGCAAATGTTCCGTATTTCTCGAGCTGTTCCCGGCTGGCGTTCTCGTCGATTATCAAATCAGACATGATTTTTATTGCAGTGAGCAGCATTTCATCACAAGCGAGGAACGATTCTGGGATCAGTCGACGTCGATTGGCAGAATCATCGAGGGTTCGTTCAAGCAGGTTGTTGGCAGCATTTTCCCAGGCGACAGGGAGTCCCGCTGCCACAAGACGGGCGAGTGAACAAATCTTTTCTGCGTTCACGGGATTTTTCTTGAAGGGCATTGCGCTTGACCCAACCTGGCCGGCGCTGAAGGGTTCAGCAATATCCCCGAGACCGGGAGATTGCATCATCCGCAAATCAAAGCCAAATTTGTACAGGGAGCCTGCGAGCGCAGACAGTTCTGCAATTAGGGTGAAATCTTGGATGCGTGGGTATATTTGCCCTGAAACAGGATGTGCACGTAGACCGAGCGATTCCATCACTTGGTTTTCAAGCTCTTCAGCGGTGATGTCGGATTTCTCGAGCATCTTGACAAATGCGGCGCTCGTCCCAACGGGTCCACGTACGCCTTTCGCGCGGAGATTCTGGCGAAGACGGATTAATGCATCATAACGACCCAGGAGGTCTTCGGCATACATGCTCAACCGGTAGCCTAATGTTGTGGGCTCGGCAGGCTGTAGGTGCGTATATCCCATGATGACGTTATCGGATGTTTTCTCGATCGTCGTTGCAAAAACCTGGAGAAGTTCCCTGAGTTTTAAGGTGAGCATTGTGATAGAGGTGCGCTGGCGGAGTATGTCTGCGTTATCTTGAATGTCCGCCGAGGTGAGACCCCAATGAAGAATGCTTCCACCAACTGCACACTGTTCTGTATAAACTTTTAACTCTGCCATGAGATCGTGCCCAATATCCCCTTCGATCTCCGCAGCACGGATCAGATCTATATTTTCCACATTAGCTCGGATGTCCTCTATCTGTTCGGTAGTCACAATTCTAGCTCTGGATTGTGCTTCGGCGACGGTGAGCCACACTCGCCTCCAGACCCGCCTTTTGGCGGTTTCTGACCATAGTATGCGCATCTCTTTTGATCCATATCGAATTGAGAAAGGGGATTGGTATGTCATGCCGCACTCTCTATGGGTTCATCATGATCACGCCGTACCGGAAAGGCTGAGGTTGTCATCATAATCCTTTTGAACGTTATATGGGGGTGAGGTGATCATCAGGTGGTTGGATTTTCTGGGAGCTGGCTCATCTGCTCAGAGGACTGCTGGTGAATAGTGTTGATATATTCCACCAGGATGGTATCTTCAACGTATGGAGTTTGATCCGATTCGAGGAATCCTTCATGGAGTCGGCTGGTATAGAAGCACGAAGCGTCATAACTTTCCCGGGCGGGGGATCCAAACGAACTCGTCCTTGTTCTTTTCTTCTTCTCTTCTAGAGTCAAGTGAGACTCCCTGTAATCGGTTTAACTACGAAGATTGCGTAAAACCTAAATTTCTTAATGCATCTTCATTATTTCTCCAGCCGGGCATCACCTTCACTCTAAGTTTGAGGAAGATTTTTCTGCCAGTCGCGGCTTCGATATCTGTTCGAGCATGGGAACCGATTGCCTTGATCATCCGACCCTTTCCGCCGATCACGATGCCCTTCTGGGATTCCCGCTCTACAAAGATTGTAGCTTCTATTAATGCACCGTGTTCATTTCGTTCTGTATACTCATCGATGCGAATGGCAAGGCTGTAGGGAACCTCATCCCGCAGGAGGTGGAGACATGCGGCTCGAATCATATCAGCGGCGATGTCTCGCTCGTACGTCGTGGTGATCTGATCGGTAGGAAACAATAGTGGACCTTCCGGCAATTTCTCATCAATGACCTGGAGGAGGATATCCAGGTTGCTTCCCTCTACAGCTGAGATGCGGATAAAGTTCTTTCCAGGGAGGAGTGCTTGGTAGAGCGATTCTTGCTTTTGGAGGTATTCATCTTGCAGGTTGTCGCACTTGTTTAATGCGATCGTGATCGGAAGGTCGGGAGAAATCTGGAGGATGTTATCCACGACATTACGATCCTCTTCGTTGGGTGGTTCGCTGATATCAAAAATGACAAGAATATGATCGGCGTCCCGGATTGCATCCAATGCAACGCCGTTCATATAGCTGCCGAGCTTGTGAATGGGTTTGTGAATTCCGGGCGTGTCCACAAATATAAGCTGGGATTCCGGGAGCGTGAGGATGCCAAGCTGGCGGTGTCGAGTGGTTTGGGGTTTCGAAGATACCGCAGCAACGTGTTGTTTGAGGTATGCGTTCAGCAGGGTTGATTTTCCAACATTCGGACGTCCTGCCATTGCGATGAAACCAGAGCGGTGACCTGAGGGAGTTACCCGTTCAGACATGGACCTATTGTGGTGGGAAGGGATTATGGTGTCAAGGCATACAGCCCTTGATATCATAGAAAAGCATATGACCATATTGCAAATTTGGGCGTGATCAGGCAAGACAGCGAACTTCACAGGGGTAATCAATTCGATTATAAAAGGAAAGATTGTGAAGCCCTCTCACGCCTTGCTTGACACCCACAGAAGTGCTCGTTATGATGACCGAACTTAACCGGGGGAGGTCTTACTGGATAGACGAATTCTTGTCCCCATCCTTCTCGGGCTGGTACTTCTTTCAGCGTGTGCCGGTTCGGACCGGAAGGTGCTTCGGTTGGCTACAACCACCAGCACGTATGATTCCGGGCTCCTGGACGTGATCATCCCGGATTTTGAAGAACAGGTTGATGCCCGTGTCGATATCATTGCAGTTGGAACGGGTCAGGCGATCGCCATAGCGGAGCGGGGAGACGTCGATGTTATCCTTGTTCATAATCGGAATATGGAGGAGAAGTTTATCGCAGAAGGATATGGCCTTAAACTTCACCCCCTGATGTATAACGATTTTGTCCTTCTGGGACCGAGGGACGATCCAGCAGGTGTACGGGGAATCCCGCTGGCGGCTTCGGCGATGGCAATCATCGCGAATCAAGAGGTAGCATTCGCTTCCAGAGGGGATGATTCGGGAACCCATGCTCGAGAGATGGCGCTCTGGGAACAATCGGGAATCTCGGTCGAGCAGCCAGGAGATTGGTATCAATCCTTAGGGCAGGGGATGGCGGAGACCTTGAGATTTGCGAATGAACAAAGCACCTATACGCTCAGTGATCGGGGGACCTACCTCGCCTTGCGTGACAAGTATCCTCACCTCGTCGTTGTTGTGGGCGGGGAGACCTTGGTTGAAAATACAGATCCGTCGCTCCTCAATCCCTACAGTGTGATCGCGGTCAATCCTGCTTTACACTCCGAGATCGCGGGGGATTTGGCGGAAGTTTTCATCGAGTGGCTTTGCTCCGATGAAACTCAGGAGCAGATCGCATCCTACGGTCTCGAGGAATTCGGACAGCCGCTTTTCTATCCGGTTTTCGGGTGCTCCCGAGAGGACCAGATTTGAGCTGCCGGGGTTTTGTTTCTCAACCCGGTATTCCATCACTTCTAAACTATGCATATGAATATATTCGCTGAAGTTGTAGACATCGTCCTCCTCACCGCGAGGGTCACCGGCATCGCGCTGCTACTGAGCGTCCTCGTAGGTGTCCCCGTGGGCGCCCTGCTCGCCATAAGACGTTTTCGAGGTCGTGGAGTCGTCGTCACAACCGTGTTTACGGGGATGGGATTGCCGCCAGTCGTCGTTGGTTTGTCCGTTTACTTATTGTTATCTCGCCGCGGTCCACTGGGAGGGTTGGGGTGGCTTTTCTCGCCCAGTGCGATGATATTTGCACAGCTAATCATCGCGTTGCCGCTCGTGATCGGATTAACCATGGCAGCCATCGGAGCGGTCGATTCGGAATTGATCTTGCAGGTCCGTTCACTCGGGGCATCACGTGTACAAGAGATTCGTGCATTATTAAGGGAAGCTCGAGCGGGTGTGATCGCCGCCGTTGTGGCCGGCTTCGGTGCGATCATCTCGGAAGTAGGCGCCGCACTGTTGGTTGGGGGGAATATCGCAGGACAAACGAGGGTCTTAAGCACGGCGATCGTGCTTGAGACAAGACGGGGGTCCTTCGGTCTCGCCCTCGCTCTCGGTGGGTTGCTGCTCGGGCTGGCATTCACGATCAACGCCGTGTTGATAAAGCTCCAATCTCCGTGGGCGAGGAGATGAATATGGCAAGAGCAGTTTATAGCTTGCGTAATATAGAGAAACATTACAGCCGTGAATGGAAAATGAAGATCCCAGAATTGGAGGTGTTTGAGGGGGAAATTCTATGCATCGTCGGTCCGAATGGATCGGGAAAGTCCACACTGTTGAGGCTGCTGCATTTTCTGGAAGATGTGGATCGAGGGGAGATCGTGTATCAGGGGCAGAAGATGACCTATCCAGTTCCGTTGTCGGTGCGACGGGATATCACCATGGTTTTCCAGAAGCCGATCATGTTCAGAGGGTCGGTTCGTCAAAATGTGTCCTATGGGCAGGTACTGCAAGGCAATGCCAATTCCAAAGAGATCGACGACTTTATGGCTCAACTTGACTTATCTCACTTGAGCGACGCATCGGCTAAGAGTTTGTCCGGTGGAGAGGTACAACGGGTGGCTCTCGGGCGTGCATTGACCTTGAAGACGAGCGTTCTTTTATTGGATGAACCCGTCGCAAATCTTGATCCTGATAATGTTGTTCTGATAGAGACTATAATAAAACAATTACAGGAAACTAACCGAACCACGATAGTGCTCGTTACGCACAATATCGCTCAGGCGAATCGCCTGGCTGATCGTGTAGCGTTCTTGTTAGATGGTCAGCTTATAGAAGTCAAACCCGCGGCCGATTTTTTCCGGAGACCGTCCGACCCTCGTTCGAGGGCTTACATCCAGAATGAATTGACCTTCTAAAGGAAGGATGAAGTCTAATGAGTATTTTTTCAAAAAAGAAACCCAACCGGTTCACAGAACTTCTCATCCGACAAGCGGAATATTCCGTCGAAGGTATGCAGATGTTGTTGAGCTACGTACGTGAGCCGAGCGAGGAATTGGCGAGAAAGGTCACGGAGATCGAAAAGGAAGCGGACGAGGTGCGGCGTGTGCTCATCGATGAACTCAATCAGACCTTTGTCACCCCCATCGATCGGGAGGATATCTTCCTCCTCTCGCTTACCATCGATGACGTTTTGGACTATGCCGATACTACCGTAGAAGAAATGTACATGTTGGATATTGTGCCTAACGCTTATATAGAACGCATGGTTTCCTTGTTGACGGACGCAGCCAGGGAAATCTACCTGGGCGTGATGAGACTGGAGGATCATCCCAGCGTGGCGAACGATCACGCAGTTCGTGCGAAAGCGCTTGAGAACCGCATGGAAACTGTTTATCGTGAGGCAATTGCGGACCTGTTCCGCGGGCCGCGAGATATCGATCATGTTGTAGAGATGCTGAAATTACGAGAAATCTATCGGCACCTTTCGAACGCTGCCGATAGAGGAGACGAAGCGGCAAACGTGATTGGAGATATTGTCGTCAAGAAGATGTAAACTTCGTTCGTCAAACGTTGGAAATCAATCCGCCGGTTCCTGAGTGACCCGGCGGATTTACGTTATATCCCCATGATGCCCGTCGACGTTGCTGATGCACTCAACCCTCGCTCAGCTCGGATAGACGCTGGAGTTTTGACCTGACTTCTCGCCACTGGATTTTTGAGACGCCCATTTTCTGCCTGATTTTGTCCGGGTCCATACCTGCTCGATAATCTGTGAGCGCAGAGGTCCATCGGCACATATCAAACGAGATATGTTTTTCTAATCCAGCAAGCTCACCGATATCTTCTAGAATATACTCCAGACGCCGGGGCGACCAGGGGAATAGTCGATCCGTCGGTTTATACTGGTTGAGGTACTCCTCGTAGGCGCCGATCCAATCCTTGGAAAGCGAGAGCTTTCTTTCCTTGTAACGTTTCCTCACATCACCATATCGAACGAATAAGATAGGACCATCGACCGACTTTGGATCGATGTGGTTGATGTGGATTGCCAGGCACTCTCCTTTTTTGATGGCTGTTTCGAGCAAGAGTGACAGAAGCGTGAATGGCCTGGCATCCGCTTTTTCATGATCCCGCGATGACGTAGCAGCTTCCAGGACCATCTTAACTTCAACGTCTTTCAACACCGATGGGAGGGGACTGAGAACCGATTGTTGGGGAACTGCGGAAGCGGGGTTTTCGGGGAGGACGCCGATCTCGTTAAGCCAGCGAAAGAAGGATTTGATAGACGTAATCCTGCGCGCATAGGTCTTTGGGCTGCAGGGAACACCTCGTTTATTGAGCATCCAATCGAGGAAATGCTTGATATCGGTCGTACTGATGTCGTTGATCGCTCGTCCTGATCCGACGAATTTTGCCAGTAGACGTAAATCGCTCGTGAACGCTTTAACGGTGTGGATCGATTTGCCCTGGTCTTCGAGTGCCTCCCCCCAGGCGTTGATGGCCGCGCTCAAGCTCGTCGTCGGACGGAGCGAGGAAGGGGACTCGGTTTCAAAGGAAGTGCTGGTCGCCATCCGCGAAAAAAGGGGTAGATCACTATGTGAATCGTCCATCTCGCTCTCCCTGGTCACGCCGGCTTCGCATAGCCAGCAACTTCGATGGGCGAAATCCTAGCTTTAGATGGTTGAAAAGTCAAATGCTCCGAAAGGGTTCGAGGATATGACCCCTCTCGCCTTAGACCACACTCAAGGCAAAAGGTGTATTCCCATTTGGATGAACATCATTGCTGAACCTGATTTATGGGAAAAAGCCAGAATACCCTGTAGGTTGCTGCAGGGATGAATGGAAAGCGGGGGATGGGGGTGGCAACCCCCATTATGGCTTATTCCTTGGAAGATGCCCCGCAGCTCGCTGCGGGGTTCTTCACTTGTTGGTTGGATCGGCGGTTTAGGAGGGTCTACTTCGCGAACATGCTCTCGAGCATGGATTCAATCGCCTCCCAGTTCGGCAGCACGACAGAAGCTCCGCTGTAGGGGACACGCCAGAGCGACCCCATCGTAGAATCGATGGTGATCCGCTGGATCTTACTGGGATCGCTGGCGACTTTCGCCGCAAGCGGCAGAAGCGGGAGGACATCTTCCAGCGTGATGTCCGTTTCTACAAGGCTTGAAAACTGGGAGTAGAAGTCTGGGACAAGGGAGAGTCCATCAAGTGAAAGAGCTTTGTTGAAGATGGCTACGATGACTTCTTGTTGGCGGCGAAGACGATCAAAGTCCCCTCCTGATGATTTTCGCATCCTCACATAGCAGAGCGCCTCGAAGCCATTCATATGGTAGGTACCGATTCCATAACGCCAGTAGATCCCCCCACATTCGTCGACCATAGGTTTTCCAACATCGACATCGATTCCACCCAACAGGTTGACCGCGGATTTGAACCCACCGAACCTTATCCGCGCCCAATGATCAACTTCAATTCCGAAGTTATAGAGTATGGTCTCCTGCACGCGTTCTGGACCACCTCGCGCATCCGCGGTGTTGATACGATCCACCCGCCAACCCGGGATAAAGACATATAGATCGCGCGGGATGGACATAAGGGTTACGGTTTCCTCTTCAAGATCGAAGGAGAGGAGCATAATCGTATCTGTCCGATGTCCGAAGGAATAAGGCCGCTGATCGGACCCTAAAAAAATGAAGTTGATGACTTCTTCGGATTCCTCGAAAGGATGCATCGGACGTCGAAT